>CAZPSO010000059.1:0-11833 GCA_964588895.1 uncultured Tessaracoccus sp. | reverse complement strand
CCGCCTCACCCACGCCTTCGAGGATCGCCTGTTCGGCTCCGTCCGATCGGTGGTGGCGGCGGGCAAGAGCCAACATCTCCACGACCGGATTGGAGGCGTAGTAGGCGGCCATCTGCACGAAACCGAGCGCCAGTAGCAGGACGACCCCGGAATGGGATTGCCTCCAGAGCACCACAGCCAGGGCCAGGTACAACACCAGTACGAGCAGATTGTTGATCAGGTAGAGCAGATCCATCGACAACAGGCCGAGCAGTGGAGAAGTCGCCATCAGGTCGAAGATCTCGGGGACTGTCTCCGGCGGCGGCCAGATCACGAAGATGGCGATCTGCACCAGGGTGAGGAAGACCGAGCCCAGGGCGGCCCAGCCCCCGCACCGCAGGAGGCCGGCCCAGGGGGCACTCTCGTGGAAGTCGTCCATCTCTGCTCCCGTCATGCTTCGCGCCGACTCGGCCCTTCTTCTCGAGGGGGCACGGCGCGCCCGTGGCCGTCGGCGATATCTGCCGCCCTCGGCCTCCTTCATGACGATCTTCGACAGGTACTCGCCGATGTTGACGGCAATGATGTAGCTCCCGATCCAGGCCACTGCGTGCCGAACCGGGTGTTGATCCTGCAGTTCGTCCATGGCGTTTCCCCACACCTGGAGGTAGGCCGAACCCAGTTGATATCAAGCCCCAACGATCCCAACACTACGCCTCGTAGGAGTTACTCGGCGTCATTAGGAAGACTGCCGCAGAGGAGGCCTCGGCCTCAACCCGAAGGCCAGGTACGGATTTTCCGCCTACGCGCGCGGCAGCAAGGTGGTATCGCACGAGCCCTCGTCGTCGGTAGCACAAGTGCTACCATGG
This sequence comes from uncultured Tessaracoccus sp., assembly GCA_964588895.1. Classification (GTDB taxonomy): domain Bacteria; phylum Actinomycetota; class Actinomycetes; order Propionibacteriales; family Propionibacteriaceae; genus Arachnia. Next base: position 10,988 of record CAZPSO010000059.1, on the reverse strand, counting down.
CTCCATGGAGAACGTAGGACTCAGGGAGCTGCGTCAGGACGCCTCGGGGCTGGTGCGGCGGGCGGAGGCGGGTGAGGAGATCACGATCACCGTCTCTGGTCGGCCCAGTGCGCGTCTTGCCCCCCTCACTCCTGCGCGGTGGAAGCGTTGGAACGACGTCGCGGACCTGTTTCAGGGGCCCGGTGATCCCACCTGGCAAGCGGACCGGCAGCTTCTGGCCGATGAACTGCGTGACCCATGGGACCCGCGGTGAGACCTCACCCGTCACCTGAGCGAGCGCTCCTCGACACCAGCGTGCTCATCGGAGGCGATATCGATCCCATCGACGGTGCCCTTGCCATCAGCGCGATCAGTGTCGCCGAGTTGCAGTTCGGAGTGCTGGTGGCCAAGACGGCAGCCGCGCGCGCGGAGCGGCTCCGCCGGCTCAGCATCATTCAGCAGCATTTCGACCCCTTGCCTGTCGACGAGGCCGTGGCGATCAGTTACGGGCGACTGGCTGCAGCAGTTGTTGACGCGGGGCGACAACCGCGTCGCCGGTCGATGGATCTCCTCATTGCTGCCACTGCGCACGCACACGGAGCACGGCTCTACACCCGCAATGTCGAGGATTTCGCCGGACTCGAAGAACTGGTGGACATCACCGCCCTGTGACGTCCACCACCGGTCGTGGGACCGGTGGTGGACGCCCTGCTCAGTGCCCGCCCGAGCCTGGCCGCACGATGATGGTCTCGCTGTACTCCATGGCACTGCACTCGGCGGTCCCGCGTCGCCCGTCCGTGGTGGTCACCACGATGGTGGCCACGTACGAGGTCCTGGCCATCCGGCTGGTGACGCCGTCGACGGTCTCGGTTTCCGTCTGCCGGGTGCTGCTCCTGGCCAGGTCGACGGAGATCGTCAGGTCGGCGACCACCTCCTCGGTGGTGAGGTCGATCAGCTGTGTGGTCGCCTCACCGGAGTGGCCTTGCAACCTGATGGTGCCATCGGCCACCTGCGGGGACACTCCGTCATCGATGACCACCGTGAACGCAGGTTCGCTGGTGCTGCCGGTCACCAACACCTGGCCGAATTCCAGACCCTCCAGCTGGCAGATCTCGGTGTCGAAGCCGCTGTCGCGGTAGATGGCCGCTTCCGGGTTGGTGGTCCTGACGTCGAAGGCCAGGTCCTGGGAGGTGCAGTCATCCTCGCCGACCACCACCTCGTAGCCGGGCACCGTGACCGACGTGACGGCCACCAGGTAGTCGGTGGTGGTGACGGTGCCCTTCGCCGACCAGCTGTTGCCGGAGCGTTCACGCACCTCCCTGACCTCCGGTGCACCGTCGACGGTGCGCACGGCCTCCACCGTCGCCGTCCCCACGGACTCGCCGGTGGCCACGCTGAACAGTTCCACCTGGGCCGCGAATGAACCGTCCTCACCGAAGTGGGCGCTGCCGCCCCAGCCATCCAGGACTGGTTCGTAGTCGAGGCTCTCGACGAACATGAACGATCCCGCTTCGCCCGACGACGAGGAGCCCGATGCACCGAAGAACACCAAGTCCGCCTCGGCCGTCTCGAAGACGCATGTGAGGTCACTGACTGTGTTGACGATCCGTTCGCTCCGGGCCGCCGAGGCCGTGGGCGCGGTTGCGACACCTGCGAGCAGCACACCGGTCGCGAGGGCTGCGACCAGTGGCGAAGGTCTGTTCATGGCCATTCCTTTCTGGGTTGAGTGGGGTCAGCGTAAGTCTCGTTTGCGCGCGCGGAGGCAAATCGTCACAGAAAGTTCCGACGAGTTTTCGGTACCCGACTTGGGGGCCTGGATACGTTCCACGAGCAGCGCCGACAGTGCCCGGACTGCCGTGGATTCAACCGCCCGCAGGTGAGCCCAAGGCCTGTCGTTTCGCCTTCTGCTGGGCGATACTGTCCAAAAGCGGAAGGAGGGCTGACATGTCCAAGAAGGATGGTGGGTTCAGCGACGCCGAGCGCGCCGCCATGCAACAGCGGGCCGCGGAGCTGCGCTCCACCAAGGGCCTCAAGGGTGCCGCCAAGATGGCGCGGGAGCTGGAGGCGTGCGTGGCCGTGATCGACGGGCTGGAGGGCGTCGACAAGCAGATCGCCGTGCGTCTTCACGCGATTGTCGCGGAGGAGGCCCCCGACCTGAATCCGAAGACCATGTACGGGTTCCCCGCCTACGCCCGTGACGGGAAGGTGGTGGTGTTCTTCCAGCAAGCGTCCAAGTTCGACACCCGCTACGGCACCGTCAACTTCGACGAAGCGGCCAACCTGGACGACGGCGCGATGTGGCCGACATCGTTCGCCGTGACGGAGATGAACGACGACGTGGAGAAGCGAATCCGTGCCCTGGTGAAGCAGGCGGTCTCCTGAGGGCTCAGGCGGTCTCCTGAGGGCTCAGGTGGAATCCCGGGGGACCACCACGGCCTCGAACTCCGGACCGGCCACCGGCTCGGAGCCTCCCTCCAGACAGGCCAGAGCGCGGGCGGCGATGTAGCGGCCAAGGCCCGCCGAATCCACCCGGACCGAGGACAGGGAGGGCACGAACAGCTCCGCCAGGGGTGTGTCGTCGTGGCCGATGACGGCCAGTTCGGCGGGCACCGACAGGCCCAGCCGCAGGGCGGCCCCGGCCACCAGGGCGGCGACGTCGTCGTTGTAGGCGGCCACGGCACTCACACCCCGGCCCAACCATCCGGTGATCACGTCGGTGACGTTGCCCCGGTCGACATCCGCGGTGGGCATCGGAGACAGCCCGTGATCCGCACCGGTTTCCAAGGCCTGCTGGCGACGTTGCGCGTTGAGTTGCGCCAGCCGGGGATCGGGTGTGCCGGCCTGGGCGATGTGGCGGTACCCCCGCTGCACCAGGTGCTGCACCTGATGTCGTGGCCCCATGGCGTAGCCCAGTTGCGCGGCCTGCGGCGGGCGGTCGGGCACGGTGCGCACCCCGGCGGCCGCGATGGATCGACGCTGCTCCTCGGTGAGGCCGGCCAGTCCCATCACCACATCCGGGTTGAGGCTCTCCCACAGGGGTTGCGCCTTGCCGCCCGGGTGCGGCGTGGTGGTGACCAGCGAGTAGCCGGCCTCGTCCAGGGCCAGCGACGCCTCGTCCAGGTGCACCCGCATGCTGTGCTCGATGGGCCAGTCGGGCAGCACCAGCAAGACTATGCGGCTCTGGCCGGTCACCAGCATCCGGGCCGCCCGGTTGGGCCGGTAGCCCAGACGCTCGGCGGCCTCCAGGACGCGTTGTTTCGTCGACTCGGGAATCGTCTGGCCGGGGGTCTCGTTGAGCACGTATCCCACCGTGGCCCTGGACAGCCCGAGCGAGCGGGCGACGTCGGCAGCAGTCACGCGCTTGCGGTGACTTGCCATGCCGGGGCTCCTCGCGGGGGGTGGGGATTGTGAGGCCATCATAGGGCGGGGGTCAGCGTCGGGATCAGGGCGTCGCGAGGTCGGAGACTTCCGCTGCCCGCAGGTCGAGCTCCTTCAGGATGGTCGGGTAGTGGGAGTCCAGGTCGTAGAGCCGCATCAGGAGGTACATGCCCACCAGCGCCAGGCCCGGTATCCAGATGGAGATGGCCAGGATGGCCTGGATGGCCGACGTGGGCTGCGCGGCAGCCGCGCCGTCGTAGAGGCCGAAAGCCAACACCCAGCCGATCAGGGCCACGCCCAGGCCGTTGCCCACCTTGGCGCCGAAACTTCCGCCCGCGTTGGCCATTCCCACCTGCCGGACGCCCAGCTTCCACTCGCCGTAGGCGACGGTGTTGTTGATCAGCACACCACCCACGGCCATCAGGGGGATGGTGGCGAACGTCACGAGGGGGCCGATGGCCAGCAACGCCCACAGGTCGTAGGGGAAGAACACGCGCACCAGGCTGGCGGCGATGCCGATGATCAGCGAGATCCGCACTGTCCGGGCCAGGCCGAAGCGCTTGGTCATGGGAGCCACCAGAAGGAAGCCCACCACCACGGGAAGCAGACCGACGGCGCCCAGCACAGCCATCAGGTTCTCGTCTCCCAGAACCCACTTGACGTAGTAGATGCCGGAGCCGGCGGAGACGGCGAAGACGACGTTGGCGAGCGCCATCACCCCGAACATGATCACCCAGTAGCGGTTCTTCAGCAGCAGGCCGAGCCCCCGCAACAGGGGCACCTTGTCCCGGGCGATCTCCTCGGCATCCGTGTTGCGTTCCTTGTTGCCGAAGAACGAACTCACCAGGCCGATGACCGCGAGCACGGCGAAACCGGAGGCGAAGATGACCCAGGCGCGCTGGTCCCCGCCCAGCGCGTTGGTGATCGGGATGTAGCCGATCACCATCACCATGCCGATGGCGTAGCCGAACGCGGCGCGCGTGACCCCCATCTTGGCCCGCTCGTCGGTGGAGCGCGTCGAGTAGTACAGCATGCTCCCGAAGGGAATGGCGATGGCGGTGTAGACGATGGCTGTGGCGAAGACGTTGGTGGCCAGGGCGAATCCGAACTTGGTGGCGTCCGACGCCTGCGCCGGCACCAGGAACAGGGCCACCACGGCGATGAAGGTGGGGGCCGCTCCCCACAGCAGCCACGGCCGGGCCCTGCCCCAGCGGGTGTTGACGCGGTCCATGATCCATCCCATGCCCACGTCGGTGAACGCGTCGATGATCTTGGCGACGAACAGGATGGTGCCGGCCGCTGCCGCGGCGATCCCCACCTTGTCGGTGTAGAAGTAGACGATGATGCCGGTCAGGCCCGTGAGGGTGTTGGTGGCCATGGTGGCGGCACCGTCAGCCAGGTAGTTGCGCACCCGCATCTGCTTCTGGATGCCCTGGCTGTCCAGGCCGAGTGGTTTTCTTGCCATTTCTCTCCCTTGAGTTTCTTGTCTGGGCCTACTCGGCGCTTTGCCGAGCCAGTTCGGTGAGCAGTTCTTCGCTGAGGTCGACGCCGGGGAAGCGGGCGAACTGCGACATGGGCATGGTTTCCACCATGCGCAGCATGTGGGCGTTGGCTTCGGCGGCCGCCCGCTGCTCGGGGCTCGCGCCGGCGAGCATTGCCTCCTGCAATAGGGGACCGATCAGGGGGTGTTCGAACCATTCCTTCACGCCCGAGTCCAGGCGCAGCGGCCGAACACGGTGCTGGTCTCCCTCCAGATCGATGGAGCGGGTCTCGATGACCTCGGCGGCGTTGCGGGCCAGTTCGATGCCGTAGCTTCCCGGGGTCACCGCCCAGTCGCCCCGCTGGGTGTCCCAGTAGGCGAAGCGGCGACGGTCGAGGACGATCTCCACGGTTTCAGACTGCCCCGGTGCCAGGTGAACCTTGGCGAAGCCGGCGAGTTCCCGCGCCGGACGGCGGACCGGCCCCGACGGTGCGGCCACGTACAGCTGCACCACCTCGGCTCCGTCGCGCTGACCGGTGTTGGTCACGCGGACCTGCGCCGTGGCCGTGTCCCTGCCGGTGACCTCCACGTCGAGCAGTTCCTGGGTGAACGTGGTGTAGCTCAGGCCATGCCCGAAGGGGTAGCGCACCGCTCGTGCGGCGGTGGTGTAGAAGCGGTAGCCGACGAAGACGCCCTCGCCATGGCGCACCACTCCCTGCTCGCCGGGGAAGTTGAGATACGTGGGGGTGTCCGACAACGCCAACGGGATGGTCTCGGCCAGCCGGCCGGAGGGATTGACCCGGCCCACCAGCAGATCCGCCACCGCCCCGCCCATGGCCTGCCCGGCTGCCCAGGTCTCCACGATGGCCGCCGTCGCGTCGTGCCAGGGCTCCAGGCTGACCACCCCGCCGTTGGACAGGACCACCACGGTGGGTGCCAGCCGGCTCACTGCCTGGATCAGGCGTACCTGGTTGGCAGGCAGGTCCAGCGTGTCCCGGTCGAAGCCCTCGGATTGCTGGGACTCCTCCAGGCCGGCGAACACCACCGCCACCTGGGCCCCGCGTGCCGTCTCCACGGCCTGGTCCAGGAGCCGCGTGGCTTCCTCCTCGGAAGCTCCTGCCTGGGGCCCGGTGGGGTACCCGGGCGCAAACGTGATGTTCTCATCCCCCAGGGCTTTCCGCAGCTCGTCCAGCGGGACGTCCACCCGCGCGGCGTTGACGTGGCTGCTGCCGCCGCCCTGGAACTGCGGCTCGGTGGCGAGCGCCCCGATCACCGCCACGCTCACGCCGGTTTGCAGGGGCAGGACGCCGTCGTTGCGCAACAGCACGATGGAGGCCGCTGCCGCGCGCCGCGCCAGGCGGTGGTGCGCGTCGAAATCGATGTCCGTGCCGGGGGTGGCGACGGCGCGCTCGGCCAGACGCCGCAGCCGCGCCACCGATTGTTCCACCATCTGGCGGGTGATCCGTCCTTCACGTATGGCGGCCACGATGGCCTGGGTTCCGGCCCCGTCGCTGCTGGGCATTTCCAGGTCCAGCCCGGCGCGCAGCGCTTCTGCCCTGTCCTTGACGGCGCCCCAGTCGGAGACCACCAGCCCGTCGAAGCCCCATTCGTCGCGCAGGAGTTCGGTCAGCAGCCACCGGTTCTCACTGGCGTGGACGCCGTTGATGGCGTTGTAGGCGCTCATCACCGTGGCGGGTTGGGCGTGCCGGACCACGTGTTCGAAGGCGGGCAGGTAGATCTCGCGCAAGGTGCGCTCGTCCACCTCGGCGCTGATGGTCATGCGCTCGGTCTCCTGGTTGTTGACCGCGAAGTGCTTCAGCGACGTCCCCACCCCGGCGCTCTGCACTCCTCGTACCCATGCGGCGGCCAGCACTCCCGTCAGGAGGGGGTCTTCGGAGAAGTACTCGAAGTTGCGCCCGCCCAGTGGGGACCGCTTGATGTTGACCCCGGGACCCAGCAGCACGTCCACGCCCAAGGCGCTGCTCTCGGCGCCCAGCGCCTGCCCGATCTCGTGCAGCAGGTGGACGTCGAAGCTGCCTGCCGACGCTGCGGCCGGGGGGAAGCAGGTGGCCGGCAACGAACTGGCCATCCCCAGGTGGTCGTGGGCCTGGTCCTGGAGACGCACCCCGTGCGGCCCGTCACTGAGCGTCAACGCCCGCAACCCCTCGGCGGGCCGGGTGGCCCAGAAGGAGGCCCCCGACAGCAGGTCGGCCGCCTGGGCGACATCGTCATCCGCCCCGGCGGCCGGTGGCCGGACGTCGTCGGCGTGCGCGGGATCCCGCAGGGTGGCCTCCAGGTCGCGGCGGAATCCCTCCGGTGGGTGCGGGATGAACTGGAGCATCACGTCCAGCGAGATGCTGGCTGCCTGGGGATCGTTGCCGTCGATGGGGATGCCCGGCAGGTATGCCTCGAAGACGCGGGTCAGGGCGGTCCACGTCGCCGTGTCGGAGGCGAGTTCGGACAGGGGGGTGTCCATGGAGAAATCGGGACGGCGACCGTGGCTCTCGGGCAACGCGTAGCGCCAGGCATGCTCGCCGGGACCCACATCGAGGATCCGTCCGTCCGGGTCCAGCGGGAGGACCACCTGGGCGGTTGCGCCCTCGGGCACCACCACTTCCACGCTCATGTGGGCGTCGTGTATCCGCCAGCCGGCCGACACGCGGCCCAGCACGGTGTGGTGCGTGGCCCGGGCATGCGTCAGTCCACCGCCGGGGCGGGGCGCGACGCGGAACCGGCGCCATCCGGGGGCGGTTGCCGCGATGCCGGCCACCGCCTCGTAAAGCCAGGCGGACACGGCTCCCAGCGCGTAGTGGTTGAGGGAGGTCATGCCGTGGTCGTTGAGCTGGCCGTCGGGGGTGAGGGCGTCCCATCGCTCCCAGATGGTGGTGGCGTCCATGGTCACCGGGTAGAGGAACGACGGGCACCGGGTCTGGGTGAGCAGCTGGTAGGCCGCCTCCCATTGCCCCGTGCTGGCCAGGGCAGGGAGCATCCACGGGGTACCGGCGAAACCGGTGGAGATGGTGTACCCGGCCCGCGCCACCAGGTGTGCCAGATGGGCGCCAGCCTTCTGCTCCTGATCCGGTTCGAGGATGCCGAAACTGATCGCCAGGGCGTAGGCGGTGGCTGATTCGCCGGTGATCCGGCCCCCGGCCGTGACGTACTCGTTGCGGAAGGCCTCGCGCACGTGTGCGGCCAGGTCTTCGAACTCCGCTGCTTCCGGCGTGGCCAGCTCACGGGCCGCCAGCGCCATGTGCTGGGTGACCAGGCAGAAGTAGGCGGAAGCCACCAGGTGACGGTCGGTCTTGCCGCCGGCCGGGTTGTCCGGCGGGGCATCCGGGTCCAGCCAGTCGCCGAACTGGAAGCCGCTGCTCCACAGGCCTTCGTCGTCCAGCAGTGCCGCCACCTGGCGGGTGAAGGTGACCATGGAGTGGTATGACTCCTCCAGGATGCCTGGGTCGCCGTACTCCCAGAACAGCGTCCAGGGCAGGGACACCGCCACGTCGCTCCACAGCGCGGTGGGGGAGGAGGGGGTGCTGGTCACGTCGGGGACCACCCACGGCACCTGGCCGGCCGCGGCCTGCTCTGCGCGGAGATCTGCCAGCCAGTTGCGCAGGAACGCCTGCGCGTCGTGCAGGAGGACCGCCGTCGGGGCGAATGCGTTGATGTCACCGGTCCAGCCGAGACGCTCATCGCGTTGGGGGCAATCGGTGGGGACACCGACGAAGTTGCCGCGCATGGACCACACAGTGTTCTCGTGCAGCTGGTCCAGCAGGTGGTTCGACGAGGAGAACCAGCCGGTGCGCTCCAGGGGCGAGTGGACCACGACGGCGCGGATGTCATCCGCGGCCAGGGGGCCGGGGTGGCCGCTGATCTCCACGTAGCGGAATCCGTGGAAGGTGAAGCGTGGTTCGAAGGTGGCCGGTTGCGCGTCGGCCAGGATCCACCGGTCGGTGGCCTGCGCAGTGCGCAGGGTACGCACGTCCAGGGAGCCGTCCTCGTGGAGCAGTTCGCTGTGACGCAGGACCACCTGGGTGCCCGGTTCTGCGCCCGCGACGGTGAGCCGGACCCAGCCCGTGATGATCTGCCCGAAGTCGACTCTCAGCGTGCCAGCCGATTCGGTGATGGAGACCGGTGGGAGTTCCTCGGTCCGTCGAATGCCCGGGGCGCGGGGGGCCGTGAGTGTGGCGGGGTCCCAGGCGTGCAGGGCCACCGGCTCCCAGGAGTGGTCGTCGAATCCGGGCTGGTCCCAGCCGGTCGGCTCCAGCGTGGCGTCGAAGGTCTCGCCGTCGTAGAGGGAGTTGGCGCACACGCCCCCGGTGCCCGCCCTGAACTCCGGGCCGGAGGCGATGGTCTCCACCCGGTCGCCGTAATGGAGGTCCAGTTGCATCCAGCCGGCTGGCTGATCGGACCAGTGATGACGTTTGCCTTCCCACCCCAGACGGCCCACCGCCCACCCTTGCCCGACGATCGCGCCCAGGGCGTTGGCGCCGGGACGCAGGCTTGCGGTCACGTCGTGGGTGGAAACGACCAGCCGGTGCCGGTAGGAGGTCCAGCCCGGGGCCAGCACCTCGTCCCCCACCACCTCGCCGTTGAGATGTGGCTCGATCAGGCCGACAGCTGTGACATGCAGTTGCGCACTCACCAGACCCTCGGCGACGTCGAAATCACGGCGGAGGTACACCGCGGGGTCATCAGGGTTTCCTGCCGGCCTTCCAGAAGTGATGAACTGGGCCGACCACGTCGTTGTCGCTTCCACGGGACTCCTTCGTCAAACTTGCGCGTGCAAGTAGGGTACACGCCATCTACTTTCACGCGCAAGTGAAATGTCCGTGCGTCAGCACCGGCCCTTCCTCGGCGATTGAGTAGCGCCCGGCGAGCTCTGCGAGCAGGCGCGTGTCGAAATCACCCGTGCCGGTTTCGACACGTCGGCGCTCGTTCCTCGCGGCCTCCTACTCAACCGCCGGGTGTGGCGGTCGTTCCTCGCGGCCTCTCCTCGGCGATTGAGTAGCGCCCAGCGAGCTCTGCGAGCAGGCGCGTGTCGAAATCGAGGGGGGCCGGGGTTTCGACACGTCGGCGCTCGTTCCTCGCGGCCTCCTACTCAACCACCGGGCTGGCGGTCGTTCCTCGCGGCCTCTCCTCGGCGATTGAGTAGCGCCCCAGCGAGCTCTGCGAGCAGGCGCGTGTCGAAATCACCCGTGCCGGTTTCGACACGTCGGCGCTCGTTCCTCGCGGCCTCCTACTCAACCGCCGGGTGTGGCGGTCGTTCCTCGCGGCCTCCTGCTCAACCACCGGGCTGGCGCTCGTTCCTCGCGGCCTTTCCTCGGCGATTGAGTAGCGCCCGGCGAGCTCTGCGAGCTGGCGCGTGTCGAAATCACCCGTGCCGGTTTCGACACGTCGGCTGCGCCTCCTACTCAACCACCGGTGGTGGCGGTCGTTCCTCGCGGTCTCCTACTCAACCAGCGGGGGTGCTGGGATAGCGTTGTGGGCATATGTCCCCTCCCGCACCACTCGCCCCGGGCGTCGGCGCCCCGGACGTGAAGGGTTGATCCATGTCGAGCAGTTCTGTGCCCACCGTCGTGCTGGTGGACGGCCTCACCAAAGTCACGCCCAAGTGGAGTCCCACCGCCCCGCCGGGGGAGCTGACGGGCTGGCTGGGGGAGTCGGTCTCCTTCCAGGTGGCCTGGTTGCCGGCGGTCACGGACAGGTTCGCCCCTGTTCACACTGTGACGGTGGCGGTCACCGCCGGCTCCCGTCCCCGGTTCCACGTCGTCGATCTGGTGCCCGTGCAGGTGCCCTGCTGGCCCGAGCACGGTGAGGGCTGGCTCACCGACAGCCCCGGCCTGCTGCCGGACGTGCTGCGCCCGGTGGAGGCCGACGGGCAGGGCCGGGTCTCACTGTCGCCCACCCACGTGGGCTGGCACAGCCTGTGGGTGGACATCCGACTCCCCGCCGACGACGTCCACATCCAGGTGTGGGACGACGAGGAGTTGCTCCTGGACCAGGTGCTGCCGGTACACACCGTGGCGCGCGAACTGCCACCCCACGGCAGCCAGTTCACCCAGTGGTTCCACGCGGACTCGCTGGCCACCTACTACGACGTCGAGACCTGGAGCGAGGAGCACTGGCGCATCATCTCCGCCCAGATGCACTC
>CAZPSO010000058.1:1160-11863 GCA_964588895.1 uncultured Tessaracoccus sp. | reverse complement strand
AGACGTGGCGCACCTGCTCGTGCTGCTGGACCGCCTCGTCGACGACGGAAAGACCGTCATCGTCATCGAACACCACCAGGCGGTGATGGCGCACGCGGACTGGATCATCGACCTTGGCCCCGGAGCCGGCCAGGACGGCGGGCGGGTGGTCTTCGAGGGCACGCCAGCCGCCCTCGTGGCGCAGCGCTCCACCCTCACCGGCCAGCATTTGGCCGACTACGTCCGGGCCCGGTACTGATCCCCGGAACCTGACCTATCCCTTCACAGCCCCTGCCGTCAGTCCGGAGACCACGTATCTCTGCGCGAACAACGCGATCAGCATGATGGGCAGCGTCACGATCGTGGAGGCCGCCATCAGGCCACCCCAGTCGATGCTGGCATAGCCGATGAAGTCGAAGATGGCCACGGGCAGGGTCTTCGTGCTGGCAGCAGACAGCACCAGGGCGAACATGAAGTTGTTCCAGCTGAAGATGAAGCTCAGGATGGCGGCGGTGGCCACACCAGGCACCGAGAGGGGCAGGGTGACGCGCAGGAAGGCGCCAATGGGGGTCAGGCCATCCACCTGACCGGCTTCCTCCAGGTCGGTCGGCAGACTGTCGAAGAAGCCCATCATCACGTAGACGATCAGGGGCAGCGCGACGAACATGTGCGACAGGATCAGCACGGAGTAGCCGCCGACCATCCGGAGATTGCTGAAGATGAAGTACCAGGGCACCAACAGCGAGACGCCGGGAATGATTCGTGCCATCAGCACCACCAGCGCACTTCGCCGCATCATGAAGCGACTCATCGAATAGGCGGCCGGCAATCCGAGCAGCAACGAGATTGCCGTCGACATGAAGGCGATGAAGAAGCTGTTCCAGACGTACTGGAGGTAGTTGGCCTGCTCGATGACGGTGTCGTAGTTCTGCAGTGTCGGCTCGAAGCTGAACGCGTTGGCCACGTCGTAGATCTGGACGTTGGTCTTGAAGCTGGACAGGACCATCCAGAAGATTGGGACCAACATCACGATCACGATGAGCGTGAGGGCGATCACCCGGAACCAGCGGTATCCGACTGTGGTCTTCATCTCAACCCCTCCGGCTTCCGCGCACCAGCAGGAACAACGCCATCAGGATGAGGGTGAAGAAGAGGATCAACACCGTCGATGCCACTCCGTAGCGGTTGTAGTCGAAGCTCAGGCCGTAGGCGTAGACGTTGAGGGTCTCGGCCTCGTGGAAGGAGCCTCCGCCACGGCCCTTGGTGGCGTAGAGGATGTCGAACGTCTTCAGCGCATCGATGCCCCGCAACAGCGTGGCCACCACCACGCTCGGCCACAGCATCGGCAGGGTGATGAACCAGAAGCGCTGCCATGAACTGGCGCCATCGATGGATGATGCTTCGTCCATTTCCTCGGGGATGGATGTCATCCCGGCCAAAAGGATGAGGGCCACCATGGGGGTCCACTGCCACACGTCGATGAGCATGATCGTCGGCAGCGCAGTCGACGCGCCGGCGAGCCACGGCTGGGGCGAGATGCCCACCAGGCCAAGGGCGTGATTGGCGATACCGATGTTGGGCTCGAAGATCAGCCGCCACATCATGCCCACCGCCACCGGGGTGGCCACCAGCGGCATCAGGATGGCCACCCGCACCAGCCCCTGCCCGCGGAAGCTTTTCCGCAGCAGCAGCGCGATGATCATCCCGAAGATCAGTTGCGCCACGAGCGTGCCCCCGGTGAAGAAGACGGTGCGCCACACCGCGGGCCAGAACCGCGCCGTGTCCGTGAGGACTGACGCGTAGTTGTCCACCCCTATGAAGTCGTGGTCGGCCCTCACGGATCCGCTCGCGTCGGTGAAGCTGAGGTATGCCGTCCAGGCCAGCGGAAACACCAGCATCAGCGCGGTGAACGCCATCGCGGGACCGGCAAGAACCCATTTCCTGTGGCGGTTCACCCAGCGGGACCATCCCGGGTCTTGCTTCGGCGCTTGGCGCCGTTCGGCAGGCGCGACTGTTGCAGACATCTCCACTCTCCCTCCAAGCCCATGACTGGGCGGGCATCAGGGATGCCCGCCCAGGTGACGGTCACTCACTCGTTGTCAAGGAATGCCTGGTAGGCCTCCTGTGCAGCTTCGGCCGATGCCGCCACGTCCTGGCCGGTGATGCCGTCCACAATCGGCTGTCCGACGATCTCGCGCGCCTCTGCCACGCGGGTCACCAGTGGGCGATCGTGTCCCACACCATCAGCGCCCGAACCGCGGCTCGCCTCGACGAGGTCATCAGGATCGCCTGCGGTTGCCTCGGGGTTCTCCCACACCGAATTCCGGGCACTGGGGTTGCCCTGTTGCTGGAGCGCGAGGGCCATCTCCTTGCTCGTCGCCCATTCGATGAACCGCCACGCGTTGTCCTTGTTCTGGGATCCCTCATTGATGCCCAGCGCCCAGGACGGGATGTTGAAGGAACGAACACCTGCAGGGCCTGCGGGGAACGGGGCGAAGCCGACCTGCTCGGACACGCTCGAGTTCTCCGGGTCGGTTGCATTTCGGTACAGGGAGTCCGCTTCCGTCAGGAAGGCAGCCTGTCCCTGCTGGAAGATGGCCATCGAATCCGGCCACGCCATGTCGGTGGAGACGTTCTCGGGGCCAGCTTCCCTGATCAGGGTGGAGTACATCTCGTACGCCGCAATTGCTTCCGGGGTGTTGAGGGTGGCTTGGCCGTCGACGTCGAAGTCGCCGCCGTAGCTGAACAGGTAGCTCGAGAACATGGTGACCGCAGCCGTGCGGCTGGTCCGGGCGACGAAGCCCGCGACGCCCGGATTGTCCTCCTTGATCGTCAACGCCATGTCGAGGAGTTCGTCGAGGGTGGCGGGGGGCTCCGAGAAGCCAGAGGCCTCGAGCAGGTCCTTGCGGTAGTACAGGACTTCGCGTTCGGTGATGATGGGTACCCCCACCACGGATTCCTCGAAGGTCGTCGCCTGCACCGGGCCCTCCTGGAAGTCGCCCCACTCCCACTCCTCGTTCTCGGTCACGTTGTCCGAGATGTCGGCCATCCAGCCGTTGGTGGCGAACAGTCGGCCCTCCTGCAGGGGCCGATACATCATGACGTCGAGGTCATCGGCTCCGGCGTTGAGCCGAACGTTGTACTGGTCGCTCAACTGGTCCTCGCCCAGTTGGGTGACTTCAACCGTGAGACCCGTCTCCTCCTCGAACTCCGGAATGGCTTCCCGAATGGTGTCGGTCCACACATGGTTGGCCAAGGTGACGTGGACTGTGTCACTTCCTTCTCCACCCTCGCCGGATCCACATGCGGTGATCGCGAGCGCTGATACGCACGCGAGCGCGATGGGAATTCGTGTAAGTCGTTTCACGGCTACCTCCATTGGTCCTTGTCGCCTTTGCAGCCTGGGCTTTCTCCTCGGCACAGGCGCTGCAGCAACGAGTCTATCCGCAGCCGAGGACCGCTCGCGCTGCGAAACGCGAGTCCTTTCGCACTGGGTTGAGCCCACCTCGTCAGGGCGTCCGACTCACCTCGCAGGTGCCGGCTGGAGGGAGTCTGGCCACCATCACCAGACCCCGATTTCCAAAAAAAGATCCCAGCGAGTATCGTTGTTTCTCGCCCGCACCGCTAGCTCAACTGGCAGAGCAATTGACTCTTAATCAATGGGTTCCGGGTTCGAGTCCCGGGCGGTGTACCACATCGAAAGGCCCCGTTCCATCCCGGAGCGGGGCCTTGTCCCCCATCCAGCGCCCTATGCTCAGGACACCCCGCTTCTGCCGGAGGCAGTGTCCAGTCACAGGACTCGGCCGACGTCGAACCGGGTTCACGACACAATAGGTTCGGGAGGCAACAAATGATCAACGTGGCAATCGTCGGAATCGGAAACATCTCGGGCGCGCACCTGCAGGCATACCTCGGACTACCAGAGCGGTGCCGGGTGGTGGCACTGTGCGACACCACCCCCGCCAAGGCCGAGGCGCGCAGGGACGAACTCGGCCTGGAGGGCGTGGACGTCGTTGGCACCCACCAGGAGCTGCTGGACCGCGATGACATCGACCTGGTCAGCATCTGCACCCCGCCGTCCAGCCACGCCGAAATCACCATCAACTCGCTGGAGGCGGGCAAGAACGTCGTGGTGGAAAAGCCCATGGCGCCCTCGCTGCGTGAGTGCGACGCAATGCTGGAGGCCGAGCAGAGCAGCGGGAAGCTGCTGTCGGTGATCAGCCAGAACCGCTTCCGCGACGACATCGCCACGCTCAAGGAGGTTGTCGACTCGGGCTTGCTCGGCCCCATCTCGCACCTGCACGTCGACTCGGCCTGGTGGCGCGGCGTCCCCTACTACGACCTGCACTGGCGCGGAACGTGGGCGTCCGAGGGTGGCGGGCCGACGCTGAACCACGCCATCCACCACATCGACCTCATGTTGTGGCTGATGGGCAGCCCGCAAGCCGTGATGGCCATGATGACCAATGCCTGGCACGACAACGCCGAGGTGGAGGACCTGTCCGTGGCACTGCTGCGCTACGAGCGGGCGATCGCGCAGCTCACCAGCTCCGTGGTCCACCACGGGGAGGCCCAGCAAATCGTCATCCAGGGGCGCGACGCCACCGTCGCACAGCCTTGGCGAGTACACGCGGAGATCACCCAACCCAACGGCTTCCCCACCCCGCAGGGAAACACCGAGCTCGTCGACAAGCTCGAGCAACTGGCCCAGGCCCACGAACCGCTGCGCTACACCGCGCATGCCGGCCAACTGCTGGACGTGCTCGACGCCCTCGACGGTGGGGCTGCACCCACCGTGACGGGGCAGGACGGTCGCAACACCATCGAGGTGGTGACCGCCATCTACCGCGCCGCGATCGAGGGCAGCCAGGTGGAGTTGCCCATCGCGTCGTCGAGTTCCTACTACTCGGGTGAGGGCGTGCTCGACAATGCGCCCCGGTACTTCCCCAAGTCCCGGTCGGTGGACCAACTGGAGGGCAGCATCAGCGTCAGCGGCACCAAGGACCGCTTGGGCTGAAATCCGTCAGGGTGTCTGCGACACAGGCGAGATCACGAGTTCGTCGATGCGAACATGGGCCGGCGAGTCCAGCACGAACTGAACCGCCCGGGCGACGTCGTCGGCGGTCAGCATGACCGAGCGGGCCTCGTCGTCAGGCACGGCGGGCCGCATGTCGAGGAAGTCGGTGGCAACGTCCCCGGGGCAGAGGTGGCAAGCCCGGACCCCGGCGTCGGCCTGCTCTGCGTTGAGGGTATTCACCAAGGTCTGCAGGGCCGTCTTGCTGGCTCCGTAGGCCACCCCAGCCCCGGGCGAGAAAGCCCACCCCGCGTAGGAAGAGATGATCACGATCACACCGGATGCTTCGCGAAGGGCCGGCAGGGCAGCATCGACAGTGCGCGCCACCCCGGTGAGATTGGTCTCCACGATGCGGGAGAATGATTCCATGGACTGGTCCTCCCACCGCCGGCGCGGGTCGTTCAGCCCCGCGGCCACCACCAGGGCATCCAGCCGGCCCGCATGCTGCTGCACGATCTCCGCCGCCCGCAGCACTGACGTGCCATCGGTGACGTCGACGGGAACGGTCAGGCCGTCGCCGCCCCTGCGGTGCACCAGCTCCAGGGTCTCCTGCAGGGCGTCGGTTCTGCGGCCGGAGAGACACACGCTCCACCCGGCGGAGGTGGCAGCCACAGCGGCGGCCCTGCCCATGCCGGATCCTGCACCCACGATCCACACGACATTTTCTTCCTCATTAGTCATGCCATCCATCGTAGAAGGAGTCATCCATGCATCTGGACCTGACAGGTAAGGTCGCCATCGTCACCGGCGCCGCGCGCGGCATCGGACGCAGCATCGCCGAACGATTCGTGGCCGAGGGCATGGAGGTGGTGGCGCTCGACCTGGTCGCGCCGCCGGACCTGGACGGTGCCACCGGTCTTCAGTGCGACGTCACCTCGGAGGCAGACGTCGAACGTGCCGTCGGTGAGACCCTGGAACAGCATGGACGCATCGACGTGCTCGTCAACAATGCCGGGATCAATGTCGAGGGCAACATCGAGGACCTCGCGGCCGAACGGGTTCGCTCCTGCTTCGAGGTCAACGTGGTGGGCACGTTCCTGACCTCGAAGGCGGTGATTCCTGCCATGAAACAGGCCCGTCAGGGCCGGATCATCAACGCTGCGTCGTTCGCGGCCATCGTGCCCGGGGTCGGGGCAGGCATCTATGCCGCATCAAAGGCCGCGGTGGTGCAGTTCACACGGGCCTTGGCCGGCGAACTGGGGCCCTGGAACATCACCGCCAACAGCTATGCCCCCGGCATGATCCCCACAGCCATGAACGGATTCGCCACCATGCCGCCCGAACGCCAGGAACAACTGCTCGACACCTTGACCCTGCGCCGCTGGGGCACCCCTGACGAGGTGGCCGATCTCCTGTGTTTCCTGGCCAGCGACCAGTCCGGCTACATCACCGGCACGCTCCTGGACGTCAGCGGCGGCAAACTCGCGACGCAGATCCCCGCCCGCGCCTATCTGCAGGCCGACTAGCCGGTCACCCCGCGGTCAGGATCTCCGACGGTCTGCGGTGGGTGACGGCGTTGCCGTACTCGTCCAGGGCCAGTTGCAGTACGGCGCTCACGTCGCCGTTGTAGGACTCCTCTGCCAAGGCGTGAACCGTCTCGGCCAGGATCTTCCCGTTCACGAGGATCACTGGGTACTCGTCGTCGATGATCTCGATCTGCGCCTGTCTGCTGAACGTTCCGGTCGTGACGAACACACCGATCCAGCCACGCCGCAGCCGGGCCACCACGCGCGCCACCTGGTCGGGACTGATGATGCTGTCCGGCTGAATGCATTTGGCCTGGCCCAGGACCACCAGCGGGGTCTTGGCCGACGTGGTGCCCACGTCAAGGCGACCGACGAAATCCATGCCCCCGTCACCACCGGAGCGGGTCAGCCAGCCCACGTCGTAGTTGGCGCCCGACGCGCCGAGCAACCGTTCGGCCACTCTGGATCCCAGCCACTCGAAGGCGTGCTTGTGATCGTCGAAGGCGTGGTAGATCTGCCGCAGGATCTCGTGGTCCTTGCTGCCCGGGGCCGGCAACTGGTCCGCCTTGGACAGCACGTTGCTGGTGAGCACCCGCCGCCGGATGCGCGGCAACACCGCTCGGCCATTGTTCACCCATCTCCGCCATGAATCGGGGGCATGCCGCAAGGCCTCCCAACGGTCCAGGGCGGGGTTACGGCGGTCGTCGATCCAGCGCCAGTCCACCTGGTCGTGTTGATCCAGACGGATGATGTTGACGTCGATGACCAGGTTGGGGAAGGTGCCGGCTCCGCCGGGGTCCCGCTGCACGATGTACTCGAGCCGCTCCATGATGCCGACCCCGCAGAACTCGAGGAACCCCTTGTCCCGGCGCACGCCACCCACCGTCTGCGGTGTGGCGCGAAACACCCACAGCGGCGGCGCCAGCGCCCGCTCGCCCCGGTCGCCTGAAGCGTGCAGGTTCCAGGCCTCGAGCAGTTGACCGTTGCCCCTCGTGGAGCCGACGGGACCCAGCGTGGAGACCTTGTGGTCGCCGAAGTAGCGAACGTGACCGTGGTCGATGTCGAACTCGTCGTGCCACGGTGTGGATTCCTGTCCCGCCTTCCACGGACTGGACCGGAGGCCGATGGCAGGCGTGCGGTCACCGTCGACGGCCCGCACTCCTTTGATGCCGTTGATCCCTGCCTCCAGCATCATCTTTGGGTGCGCCGAGTCGGGAGCCTGCTGCATGAACCAGAAGTTGGGGCGGCCGTCGACGATGGCGATCTCGGTGTCGAACTGGCGGTCGTAGCGGATGATCTCGTTGACCTCAGTCACCCGCATGTCCACCATGGCCGGTACTTTGCCAGGTTCCTGACCTTCCCGCCGGCAGTTGGCGCCCGTGATACCCATTGAGTATGAAGCTCTCCATCCTTGACCGGGCCAACGCCGTTCGTGGACTCAGCGAGGCCGAAGTGCTGCGCGGGGTGATCGACCACGCGCGCCATGTCGAGGACCTGGGCTTCCGCCGCTTCCTGGTTGCCGAGCACCACGGCGTCCCGGGGATTCCTGGTTCACAGCCGACGGTGCTGGCCGCGGCCGTGGCGGCGGGAACCGAGCGGATCCGCGTCGGCACGGGCGGCATCATGCTGCCGGACCATCAGCCGTTCATCGTCGCCGAACAGATCGGGACACTGGAAGCCCTGTACCCGGAGCGGATTGACATCGGTATCGGATCCTCGATTGGGTTCACGGCTCCCGTCCGCGCCGCGCTTCGGCAGGACGACGTGCGTGAGGTCAAGGGTCGCTTCCCCGCCGACCTGGAGGAGTTGCTCTCCTACTTGCGCGGCGACGCGGAGATCACCGCCCGCCCGTTCAACGATGCCCGGACTCCCATCTGGTTGTTGGCCAGCTTCCGTTCCCTGATGCTGGCCTCCCGCCACGGTCTGGGCGTGATCGTCGGTGGACCGTCGCTGGTGGACCGCAGCCGCACCTCCCACGAATCTCTGGCGCGGTACCGTGCCGACTTCCAGCCCTCTGCTTTCACACAGGACCCCAGGGCCATCGTGGCGATCAACGTCGCCGTCGCCGACAGCGCCGACCGCGCCCGGGACCTCCTTCTCCCCCAGATCTGGGCCGAGGTGAAGTCTCGCTCCACGGGCAGCTTCGAGGCCCTCGAACACGTGACCGACCTCGACGTAACGACCCTGACGGAGCGCGAGCGCAACCGCGTGAACGAACTGTTCGACCTGTCCATCCACGGCACGCCCCGGCAGGTGCGTGAGCAACTCGACGACCTGTTCCGCTACGCAGGCGTCGACGAGGTGCTCGTCACCGGTGACATGTCGGATCTCGATGGCCGATCCCGCTCGGAGCAGATGCTCGCCGACCTCGCCGCCGGCGTGAAGAAGCACACCAGGCCTTAACTTCTGGTTTAACCACCCCAGACGGTACATAACCCAGAAGTTAACGAGTCACAGATCCACTGCAACCCTTTCGCTTCCCCGGGCGTAGTCCTAGTGTCACGTCACACAGTCGTGACGACTGGTCCGGAAGGAATGACGATGGACGAGGCCGCGTTCGACGCGTTCTACAACGCCTCCTTCGCCAGATTGGTCAGGCAGACCTACGCGGTCTGCGGCAATCTGGCGGAGGCGCAGGACTGCGTCCAGGAAGCTTTCGTGCGGGCATGGGATCGCCGTCGTGAACTCGACGAGGCCCGCTCACCGGAAGCGTGGGTCAGAACAGTGGCCCACCGCCTGGCCGTCAGCCGTTGGCGCAAGGCGGTCCGGGCATTCCGGTCGCCTGATCGCGCCGTGGAGGAACGCTCCTCCCGGGAGCCCTCCCCCGACAAGGTGGTGCTGCAGCAGGCCATGGCCCAGCTCCCCTACGAGCAACGCCGTGCCCTGGTGCTGCACTACATCGCCGACCTCTCCATCGATGACATCGCGGAAGAGGTCGGGGCACCGTCCGGAACCATCAAGGCGCGCCTCTCCCGGGGCCGCAAAGCCCTTGCCAGCCTCCTTGGCGACGAATCGGAGGTCCGTCATGCCTGATCCCTTCAACCTGCGAACCCTTGGCGACGACGCGCCCGAGGTCACCCCGCTACCCGCCCGGGAAATCCGGCTCCGGGGAGATCGCCGCCGCAACACGCGGCGCATGGGCGTGGCGGTGGTGGCTGTGGCGGCCGTCGGGGCACTGGCGATCACGGTCAACAACCTCAACCTCGAGCCCCAGCCCGGCATCGACATCGCGGCCACCCCCTCGCCCACACCCAGCCAGTCGCCCACCCAGGATCCCTCCCCCACTCCCCACTCCACACCGACGCAAAACCCGACGACCACCGGTGACCCGGTGCCTGGAGTTCCGGCACCCGACTGGTCCCACGTCCCCCTCCCCGAGGACCTGGCCGAGCACTTCCCCGGCATCGATGTCTCCGTGGGCAACGAGTACGAGGACTGGGAGGTGGAACCGCACACGATCTGCGCGATCGACGTGAACGCGCTGGGCGCCACCACGGTGCTGATCCGGGAATTCACCAACGAGTTCGGCGAGTCCCACACGAAGACCACCACACTGGCCTTCGGCTCGCCCGAGGAGGCCACCGCGGCCATCGAGATGATCAACGACGCCTACGCCAACTGCGCGCCGTCGGAGCCACAGGGCGGCGAGCAGGTGCTGATCTTCCAGGAACCGACGGACGTGTCCCCGGCACCGTCCGTCCTGGAGGCGGCCGTCGACTGGGATCCGGTCCGCGTCACCAGCGCGGTCTCCGTGATTGTCCCGGAAGCCTCGGACATCGGCATGATCTCCACCTCCGACATCATCCAGGCTGGCAACCGCCTCACCTGGTTGGTCAGTGAATTCGAGGGCCAGGACTACAACTGCCTCCCCGAGGCCGATCCCGAGGCCGGCATGGACCAGTGCTCCGGCGCCGCGGCCATGGAAGCCGTCGGACTCCGCCTGGTGGGGTGACCGTGGCACCCGCACGAAGCGGCTCCGCGCCGCTCCTGTGACAGATGGAAGTGGCCTGGACGTCGTACTACTCGACGTCCGGGCCACTTCCATCATGCCGGGGCAGCGCGGTGACCGATTTCACCCATGTGCTCGGCGACGAGCAACACCAACTCCAGCGACCGAGCACACCACGCCACGGCCCGAGGGCCATTGACGTGATCTTTGCTACTCTGCCTGCGTCGGAAACAAG
>CAZPSO010000058.1:0-1060 GCA_964588895.1 uncultured Tessaracoccus sp. | reverse complement strand
ACGGCCCGAGGGCCATTGACGTGATCTTTGCTACTCTGCCTGCGTCGGAAACAAGGAGGAGTTCATGCGTCGAACGCTCGCTCTCGGGCTGGTGCCGCTGCTCATGTGGGGGGCGGTGGCCTGCTCGGAGTCACTCTCCAGCGGGGAGCTCGAACGGCGCGTCACGGAACGCCTCGCCGAGTTGACAGACGTGGAGGATCCCCAGGTCACCTGCCCAGAGGATTTGCCGGCGGAGGTGGGCGCCACCACCCAGTGCCGGATGAATGACGGCGAGCGCGTGCTACCCGTCGATGTGACGGTCACGGCCGAAGACGGTGACGAGGTGACCTTCGACGTCGAGGTGGGCCCCAACCCGATTGGCTGAGGGCCTCACAGGTACAGGCCGTGGCCCTGGTGGTCATTTCGTTCGGCGGCCACGGCGTGGAGGTCACGTTCGCGAAGCAGGATGTAGGTGTGACTCTGCACCTCCACCTCCAGGCGGTCCTCCGGATCGAACAGGACACGATCACCCTGCTCGACGGCCCGAACGTTGGGACCTGAGGCCACCACCTTGGCCCACCCGAGCCGCTTGCCCATGGACACGGTGGAGGGGATGAGGATTCCGCCGCCACTGCGGCGCTCCCCCGCCCCCTCATCGATCTCCACCAGCACACGGTCGTGCAGCATCCGGATCGGGAGGTTGGGTTCGCTCACCGGCCAGCCTCGATTGCCTTTCGGAAGTTGCGCTCGAGTTCCTTGTCACGCCGGCCCGAGATGGCCCTCACGGTGACGGCGAAGACCACGAGACCCAGTACTGCGCCTCCGATGACCATCACGCGCTTGATATTGATGCCCTGCTCGTCGACGAACTGCTGCTTGGCCGCGGTGAACTCCGCTTGCACGAAACCCTTGGCCTGATCGGCTCCCTCTTTGGCCAGACGCTTCGGATTCGCGGATGCCGCGGCCTCACCCACCGAATCGGCCACCCGCACCCTGTTGCGTGCCAGATCGGCGCGGATCTCGTCAATGGAGCGTTGGTTGCCCATGGAATCTCCTTCGCGTTGCTCACGCACAGCCTAGC
>CAZPSO010000057.1:0-11964 GCA_964588895.1 uncultured Tessaracoccus sp. | reverse complement strand
GGCGGATGACCTTGCACTTGTCGCAGATCTTCTTGACGCTCGGCTGAACCTTCATCGAGCAGCCCTTTCAATCGGCGACTGGGCACGTCGGCGCCCAATCAGTTTCAGTGGAGTTGTTGGTCTTGCGGTCGGCCAGCCCGGGATGGGACGGCCGACGCCCAACTCTACGCGGTTCGGGGCCTGTTCGCCAAATCGTCGGGGGACGGGAAACGCCCGGCGGCATGCCGGGCGTTCGACGCGATTCGACAACTACTTGTGACGGTAGACGATCCGTCCGCGCGTCAGGTCGTACGGTGACAATTCCACCACGACGCGATCCGCGGGCAGGATCCGGATGTAGTGCTGCCGCATCTTCCCGCTGATGGTGGTCAGGACCTTGTGACCGTTTGCCAGTTCAACGCGAAACATCGCGTTGGGCAGTGACTCAACGACGGTGCCCTCCAGTTCGAGGGCCCCTTCTTTCTTCGCCATGCTCTCTCATTCATGCTTGGGTATGCGACCGTCGAGGACGGCGCTGGGACCCATTTTACGCGCTATTGCCCTCATTGGCCAGCGGCGGGCAGTTATTCGACCCCCGCGCGCCTGATCGCAGCGCCTCCACGATAGTGTTCGGAGATGAATTACTACGCGGTGCACTACACTTACGTGACCGACTCAGAAGCGCTCACCGCCGAGCGTCCGGCACATCGCGACTACCTCCGTTCGCTCGGCCCCGGCGGCCTGGTGGCGGCGGGCAACTACCCCGACTCCGGCCAGCCCGGTGCCCTGCTGCTGTTTCGGGCGGACGAGCTCTCAAACGTGAAGCAGGCACTCGACAAGGATCCTTACTGGACCAGGGACTTGATCGTCGAGCGCCGGATCGAGCGCTGGAACCCGGTGATAGGGGTCTTCGAACCCAAGTGACGTGGCACCATGGGGCACATGAGTGCCGGACGAAACGGCGGCCCAGCCCCCATCGAAGCCATTGACCGCGCAGTCAGCCTCCTGGAGACCCTCGCTGATGCGGGCCCTGCCGGGATGAGTCTGGCCGACGTGGTGACCACCACCGGCACCAACAAGTCCACCGCGTACCGGGCCATCACGACGTTGCGCCTGCGTGGGCACGTCACGCAGGACCCCCTGAGCGGCCACTACTCGCTGGGGCCCTCCGCCGTCGCCCTGGGTGAGCGGTGGCGCCAGCACGACCAGTTGCAGGCGCTGGTGCGGCCGGCGCTGACGGCCGCCAGCCGCACCACCCAGGAACTTGCACACCTGGGGGTGCTGACGGGGATCGACGTCATGTACATAGACAAGGTGGAACCCGAACGGGCCCTGCGGGTGTGGTCACGCGTGGGCAGGACGGTGCCCGTCGCAGTCTCCGCCATGGGACGCTCGATCCTCGCTGCCTCGGCCCTGCGTCGCAACCAGCTCGCCCCGTACCTGCAGGACCTGGATCCGCCGCCGGATGCCGGACGGCTCTGGGAGCAGATCGCCGCGGCCCGCATCTGCGGCTACGCCAGGGAGCACGAGGAAAACGAACCCTCGATCGCGTGCGTCGGTTTCGCGCTGCTGCGTGCCGGGTCACCGGTGGCGGCGTTGTCCATCACCGCCCCCGCCGACCGGATGACCGACGCCCGCGTCGCCGAGATCGTCGCCTCCATCCGCGCGACGGTGCCCTCGCTGCTGCCGGAAGGCATCACCCTCCCGGATCCGCTATGATTTCACCAAATGATTCACTAGGTTCACTGGGAGAAACGCATGATTGACGTGACCAAGCACCGCCTGATCCCCGTCGTGGTCCTGAACGACCCCGGGCGCGCTGCCGGCCTGGCAGACGCCCTGGTGGCCGGCGGCCTGCCGGTGGCCGAGGTCACGCTGCGCACCGAAGCGG
Organism: uncultured Tessaracoccus sp.; assembly: GCA_964588895.1. Lineage (GTDB taxonomy): Bacteria > Actinomycetota > Actinomycetes > Propionibacteriales > Propionibacteriaceae > Arachnia. The sequence continues at coordinate 10,094 of CAZPSO010000057.1, read as the reverse complement.
GGCTGGAATCCATCAGGACGATGGCCTCTCGTGACGACATCCTCGTGGGCGCCGGCACCGTGACCACGATCGAGCAGGTGGACGCGGTCCTCGATGCCGGTGCACGCTTCATCGTCTCCCCCGGCTTCAACCGATCCGTCGTGGAACGCGCACAACAGCGCGGAATACCGATCGTGCCGGGCTGCGTGACCCCCACGGAGATCATGGCCGCGCTTGAAGCAGGCATCACCACCGTGAAGTTCTTCCCGGCCGGCGTCTACGGCGGCGCCAACGCCATCAAGGCCCTCGCCGCACCGTTCGTGGGCGTGGAGTTCATTCCCACCGGCGGGGTTGGCGCCGACAATCTCGGCGACTACCTGAGACTGCCCTACGTTCCCGCCGTCGGCGGCTCGTGGATGGTGCCCGTCGGTTCCATCGACGCCGGCGACTTCGACACCGTCACACGCTTGACCACACAGGCCGTCTCGGCCGCATCCACCATCTGAGAGGACGAGAACATGCCCCGTCTAACCCTGCGCCCGCTCGAAGAGTGCACCTACGACGCCGTCGCGCTCGGCGAAGTCATGCTCCGGCTCGACCCGGGCGACGCGCGAACCCGCACGGCCCGCAGCTTCCGCGCCTGGGAGGGCGGTGGCGAATACAACGTGGTACGCGGCCTGCGCAAGGTCTTCGGCCTCCGCTCCACGGTCCTCACCGCGCTCGTGGACAACGAGGTGGGACGCCTGGTGGAGGACTTCATGCTCCAGGGCGGCGTGGACGTCGACCATGTCCATTGGGCCGGGTTCGACGGCGTCGGCCGCGAGGCTCGCAACGGCATCAACTTCACCGAACGCGGCTACGGGGTCCGCGCGGCCGTCGGCGTCTCCGACCGTGGCCACACCGCCGTTTCCCAGATGCGCCCGGAAGACCTCGACCTGGACCGCCTCTTCGGCGAGCAGGGCGTGCGTTGGCTCCACACCGGCGGCATCTTCGCGGCCCTGTCGGAACAGTCTGCCGAAACCGCCCGCGTGGTGATGGAGAAGGCCAGGCAGCACGGCACGCTGATCTCCTACGACTTGAACTACCGGCCCTCCCTGTGGAAGGCGATCGGTGGCCAGGCCCGCGCCCAGGAGGTCAACCGCGAACTCGCGAAGCTGGTGGACGTCATGATCGGAAACGAGGAGGACTTCATCGCCTCCCTCGGCTTCGAGGTGGAGGGCGTCGACGAGGATTTGACGGAACTGCCCATCGAGAACTACCGGACCATGATCGAACAGGTGGCCGAGACCTACCCCAACTTCCAGGTGATCGGCACCACGCTGCGCCAGGTGGCCTCCGCGTCCCTCAATGACTGGTCGGCTTTGGCCTGGAGCCGCGACGAGGGCCTGGTGCAGGCGGCCGAGCGCACATTGGAGATCTTCGACCGCGTCGGCGGCGGCGACTCCTTCGCCTCCGGTCTGGTCTACGGCCTGATCTCGGGTGAGCCGTTGCAGACCTGCGCGGAGTTCGGTGCCGCCCATGGTGCGCTGGCCATGACCACGCCGGGCGACACGTCGATGGTCACCGTCAGCGAAGTCAAGAAGCTGGCGGCCGGCGGCTCCGCCCGCGTCGACCGCTGACCTTCCTGGAAAGCGTCGGGCCGGCCAGGGTGCCGACCCTCGGGTCGGCACGCAGCCCGGAGACCGACCGGGGTTGATTCTGGGCGCAGAAAAGGGCCCCCACAACCCCGTTCCTCTCTACACTCGGGATCAGACACCGCGGTCGCCGGGCACCTTCCGGTGGACACAATCAAGGAGGAGATGTGTTCGGTTTCAAGAAGTTCACCACCCTGGCCATCGCTGGAGCACTGGCATTCGGCATGGCCGCCTGCGCCCCCGGCGAGACGATCGATGACGACGGCGAGGCCCCCACCGAGGTGGAAAGCGTCGACCCTGCCGAGTTCGAGGGCAAGGCAATCAATTACCTGTACTTCACCGACGGCCCCGACGAGCAGGCCACCCGCGACAACATCGCGGCATTCGAGGAGGAGTACGGCGCCAGCGTGGAGCTGGAAATCCTGCCCTACAGCGATCTCGTGTCCCAGTTGAACGCCCGCCTCTCCGGTGGCAATGCCCCCGACGTGGTGCGCCTGACCGGCTTGGGTGAGTTCCGGGCCGACCTGCTGCCCCTGGACCCGTACGTCGGCGAAGGCTTCGCCGAGGAGTTCCTCGAGGGGCCCATCGCAGCCACCAAGAACGACGAGGGCCAGGTCATCGCCGTGCCGTCGGACCTCACACTCAACGGCATGTTCGTCAACGTCGACCTGTTCGACGAGGCCGGTGTCGAACTGCCGGATCCCTCCGACCCGTGGAGTTGGGAGGAGATGATCGAGGCGGGCAGGCAGGTGCAGACGGCCACAGGTTCCTCCTACGCGTTCGCCATGGACAAGTCCGGACACCGTGTGGCCACCATCCTGAGCCAGCACGGCACCGCGATGCTGGACAACGACGGTTTCGCGCTCGACAAGGACAAGGCAGCCGAGGCCCTGCAGCCCCTGCTCGACATGATGGCGGATGACTCGATGCCGCGGGACTTCTGGATCGGCTCCGGTTCCCGCTACGAGGGCGCAAACGAAATCTTCCTGGCCGGGGAGACCCCGCTGTACATGTCCGGCACGTGGCAGGTGGGCCAGTTCGCCGCTGACGCCCCGTTCACCTGGGCCGCGGCACCCAACCCCTGCGCCGACGAGTGCGGCGGCTTCCCCGGCGGCAAGTTCATGGCAGCGCTGTCTGCCAGCGACGAGCCTGCCCTGGCTGCCGAGTTCGTTCGTTTCATGAACGACACGGAGCGCCAGGAGCACTTCGCGTCGGTCTCGGGCAACCTCCCCACGCGAGCGGACCTGGCCGATCAGGGCGTCACCTACGACCCCGCGGCCCAGGAGGCGATGGACGTCTTCATCGAGGACCTGGCCCGGACGCCCGCCTTCGGCTATGAAGCCAACGGCAACCCTGCCTTCGGTCCCTCCGCCACCGTCTTGGTCGAGCAGATCTCCGAAGTGGTGGTGGGAAACAAGGACCTGCCCACCGCACTCGACGACATCGAGACCGAAGTGGAGGGCATCGTCGAAGAAATGGGCTCTTGGTGAGCACTGCCACGCTCCGCAGACAGGCCCCACGTCGCCGCAGTCGGTCGTGGGGCCTCCTGCTGGCCCCGTACCTGTTCCTGCTGCCCAACATGGCGATCTTCGCCATCTTCACGATCTACCCGGCGTTCAGCGGCATCAACATCTCCCTGTACGAATCCCCGAACGGGCGGGTGTTTCGCTGGGTGGGTCTCGGCAACTACGAGTCGATCCTGGGCAGTTCCCTGTTCTGGCAGGTGATCGGCCAGACTGCCATCTACGCCGTCAGCTACGTGGTGATCAGCATCGTGCTGGCCACGCTGCTGGCGGTGTTGGTCAACCAGCAACGGGTTGCGAAGGCGTTCTTCCGGGCCTCGCTGTTCGTCCCTGTCCTGGTCTCCCCCGTGGTGGTGGGCCTGGTGTTCAACTGGATGCTCGACCGACAGGGCGGTCTGGTCAACGAGTTGCTCGGCAACGTCGGCATCTCACCCGTGCCCTGGCTGGTGGACGGGCGGTGGGCCATGATGAGCATCATCCTCGTCGGCGTGTGGACCCAGTTGGGCTTCTACATGCTGATCCTTCTGGCCGGCCTGCAGGCCATCGACCCCGTGCTCTACGAGGCGGCCAGCATCGACGGCGCCAGCGGCGTCAGGCAGTTCTTCGGCATCACGCTGCCACTGTTGAAACCCAGCGCCCTGGTGGTGGTGATCCTGGGCACCATCCACGGTTTCCAGGCATTCGACTTCATCTACACCCTCACCGGGGGCGGGCCGACGCGCGCCACCATGCTGATGGTGCAGTACATCTACGAGAACGGCTTCATCTCGCCCATCCGCTACGGCACGGCCGCCGCGGGCGGCGTGATCCTGTTCACCATCGTGTTCAGTCTCACATTGGTGAACTGGTTTCTCAGCCGGGGCAAGGAGGACTGATGAGCAACCCTGAACGCAAACCAACCTGGACCGGCCTGGGACGCAAGAAGATACGTCTGGCCGACGCGCTGCGCGTCGTGATTCTCTCCGCGGCCGTGCTCGTGGCACTGGTGCCCGTGGTCTGGACCGTCCTCGGGTCCTTCAAGACCCCCGCCGAACTCGCCCGGCGCGGCGGTGACTGGCTGCCCGCATCGTGGTCCTTCGACAACTATGCCAATGCCTTGAACCGCTTCGATTTCGGTGGCTACATCACCAACTCCATCCTGGTGACGGTGGGCGCCACGGTCCTGACGGTGGCCATCAATGCGATGGCCGCCTACCCCCTTGCCAAGTACAACTTCCGTGGCAAGACCTTCCTGTTCCTGCTCACGCTCGCCACCATCATGATCCCGCTCCAGGTGATCCTGATCCCCGTCTACCAGGTGGTGGCGTCCATGGGACTGGTCAACAGCCTGTGGGGCATGATCATCCCGGCTGCCGCCACACCCACGGGTGTGTTCCTGCTCCGGCAATACATGCTGAGCATCCCGGACGAACTGATCGAAGCCGCACGGGTGGACGGCTCCGGCGAGTTCCGGACCTTCCTGACCATCGTCCTGCCGCTGTGCAAGCCCGCACTGGCCGTGGTTGCCATCTTCTCGGTGATGTGGAGGTGGAATGACTTCCTGTGGCCCCTGATCGTGGCCCAGAGCGAGCGCGTCTACACGCTGCCCGTCGCGCTTGCACGGTTCAACGCGGAGGAGACGGTGCCGTTCAACCTGATCCTCGCCATGAGCGTGGTCTCCATCACCCCGGTGATCATCGCGTTCCTGTTCTTCCAGCGGCAGATCGCCACCGGGATCGCAAACACGGGCATCAAGTAGGGGCCGGCCGGTCTCGTCAGGAGACCCGGTGGGCGGGCGCGAGCCAAGTGTTGCAGTCTCCGAAGGACGCGGCCCACAGGCCGCGCATCCCCCAGTAGTCGAGCGACTCCCTGGACCCGTGGACGTCGCTGGCGACCATGGCCCCCACCCTGTCCTCCCAGCCCGTGAACTCCTTCTCCCCGAAGTCGATCGACCCGGTGCGCAGGGTGAGGGCCCCGGACCAGCAGATGGCCTGCAGCTCGGCACGCCGTTCGGCCGCGGTGGCCTCCGGCAGCTGGAGCTTGGCCTCGGTCATCCCCGTCACGTTCTGGATGTGATGCCCGTACTCATGGCTGACCATTTCCGCCACGGCCAGCTCCCATTCGCGTGCCATCTCCAGGTGCTCACCGCCGAAGTGGACGCTGCCGTTGTTCGCGGAGCAGTAGAACGCGGGGGCCTCGATGCGACCGCAGGCGCTGTCGGCGCCGGATCCCACGAAGAAGTGCACCTCGGCCTCGTCGGTTCGGACCCCCATCTGTTCGAAGATGGGGCCAAAAGTCTGGTGCAGGCAGGACCAGTGGGCACTCACGGCATCCTGCCACGCCTGCTCGTCGGCGACGGTGGCCGGGCTCGGGCAGCCCTCCGGGGCCACCACGTCAAAGCCGTAGAACACGTTGCCGGCCAGTGCTGCCATGGGGGGCTCCATCACCGAGGGCGTGGAGAATGCCTCCCACTGACGCGCGGGCAGCTCCCAGTTGCCGGGGGCGGCCTCCCCCGGGGTCGCCGTGGCCGATGGTGCCGACTCCCCACCCTGCGGCAAGGGCTCCACCGGTGAGGGTGCCGCGTCGGGCACCTCGATCCCGAGCGTGCCCGGCCGGAACACGACGAAGACCACCACCACCGCTACGGCGGCCAGCGCGGCGAAGATCCACAGGACCCGACGCGCCGCCAGCTCACGTTCCTGCCCATCGGGTGAATCGGACATGGCTCAGAGGATGAAACCGAAGATGAGCGCGCTCATGATGACGAGGAGTGCCAGGATTGTGCCCGTCACGATCAGGGCGGGGGCCACGACGTTGCGGGCCCGGTTGACCTCTCCGGCAGGCACGTTCGAGTGCACCTCCACGCCTTTCGGGACCGGCTCTGCCGTGGCGGGCAGGTGTGTGATCACCGGAACGAGTTCGCCGAGCCTGCGCGCCTTGTAGACCACGTCCAGGGACTCCATGTACTCGTGCTGCGGCATGCTGCCCTCAGCGTAGGCATCCGACAGCTTCTTCGACAGCGCTTCCCGTTCGATGTCGTCGATGGGTTCATCCGCTTGCTGCAGGTACTTGGATGACGGCGGCAGTTCAGGCATGCGCCCATGCTACCGAAGCGGTGCCTCTCCCCGGCGAATCAGTCGGCAAGGGGGGCGAAGGGGATGCCGAGACGTGCGCACTCCGCCTCACCGCCGTCGGGGGCGGTCAGCACCCACACGCCGCCCTGCGTGATGGCCACGCTGTGCTCCCAGTGGGCACCGTTGGACCCGTCCCGGCTGACGACTGTCCAGTCGTCATCCAGGATGTCGGTCTGGTGAAGACCCCGGGTGAGCATCGGCTCGATGGCCAATACCATCCCGGGCACAAGCCGCGGGGAGGGTCGGCGCCTGGCCTGGTTGGGCACGTCCGGCTCCATGTGCATCTCGGATCCGATGCCGTGGCCGGTGTACTCCCTCAGGCTTCCGTAGCGCAGCGGTTCTGCCTTGACCCGGTCCTCGATGGCGCGCGAGATGTGCCCCACGCGGTTTCCTGCCCGGGCGGCCCCGATCCCGGCCCAGAGGGCCGCGCGGGTGACGTCGATGAGCGCCACATCGTCCGGGTCGGCCTCCCCCACCGCAAACGTGACCGCCGCGTCGCCGTGCCAGCCATCGATGATGGCACCGAAGTCGATGGACACGACATCACCGGGGGCGAGCACCCGCTCATTCGGGATGCCGTGCACCAGTTCCTCGTTGACGGAGATGCAGGCGACGCCCGGGAACGGCGTGCCGTACTCGGCCCCATACCCCAGGAAATTGGAGCTGGCCTGGTGCGCGGCAAGCACCTCACGCCCCACCGCGTCGATCTCCGCGGTGCTCACCCCGGCGGCGGCGGCGTCCTCCATGGCTTGCAACCCGGCGGCGACGGCCAAGCCGGCCCGCCTCATCAGGCGAAGCTGCTCGGGTGTCTTGATCTCGATGCTCATGCGTGGAGGCGCTGGTCCAGCGCCTCGAACATGCGCTGGCGCACCTGTTCGACGGTCCCGGTGCCTTCGATGTCGACCAGGAGCCCCTGATTCTCGTAGTGGAACAACAAGGGCGCGGTCTGGCCGGCATAGACCTCCATCCGTCGTCGGATGGTGTCCTCGTTGTCGTCGGCTCGCCCCTCTTTCTCCGCGCGATCGAGCAGCCGGGCCACCAGCACGTCGGGCTCCACCTGCAGGGAGACCACCGCATCCAGGCGGGAGTCACGGCCCGCAAGGTAGCGGTCCAGGAAGTGCACCTGGCCCATGGTGCGCGGGAAACCGTCGAGGAGGAACCCGGGTTCGCAGTCGGGCTCGGACAACCGGTCGGCCACGATCTCCTCCGTGACCTCGTCGGGGACGTACTCCCCCGCGTCGATGATCTCCTTCACCCTGATTCCCAGCGGCGTCTCGTTCCTGATGTTGGAGCGGAAGATCTCGCCGGTGGAGACGGTGGGTACCCCATAGCGGGCCGCGAGGGCGGTGGCCTGCGTGCCCTTCCCGGCACCCGGCGCCCCCATGATCAGGAGCTTCACCGCAGGAAGCCCTCGTAACTGCGCTGCTGCAGCTGCGATTCAATGCGCTTGACCGTGTCCAGGCCCACGCCGACGATGATGAGGATGGAGGTGCCGCCGAACGGGAAGTTCTGGTTGGCCTCCACGGCGATGAACGCGAGGGTGGGCAAGAGGGCCACTGTGGCCAGGTAGAGGGAGCCGGGGGCGGTCAGTCGCGACAGCACGTGGCTGAGGTAGCGCTCGGTGGGCGCGCCCGCGCGGATGCCGGGGATGAAGCCGCCGTACTTCTTCATGTTGTCGGATACTTCCTGGGTGTTGAAGGTGATCGACACGTAGAAGTAGGTGAAGAAGATGATCAGTGCGAACTGGGCGACGGAGTACCAGAAGCTGTTCATCACGAAGTTGGTGTTGACCCAGTCCGCGAACCAGCTCTCGGGCCGGAACGTGGCCCACAGCACGGGCAGGTACAGGATGGAGGTGGCGAAGATGACGGGGATGACGCCGGCCTGGTTGACCTTCAGCGGGATGTAGGTGGTGGATCCGCCGACGAGACGACGGCCCACCATCTTCTTGGCGTACTGCACCGGGATGCGACGCTGGCCCTGCTCCACGAACAGGATGGCGGCCATCACGATCAGGCCAATGGCAATGATGCCGATGAACAGGATGAGGCCGATGTTGCCCGGGTTGGACTGGCGGATGGCCCACAGACCCTGCGGGAAGGCAGCGGTGATCTGGGTGAAGATCATCACCGACATGCCGTTGCCCACGCCGCGTTCGGTGATGAGCTCGCCCATCCACATGATGACGGCGGTGCCGGCGGTCATGGTCATGACCATGGTGAACAGCGCGAACACATCCTGGGTGTAGAGGATGCCGTCACAGCCGGGGAACAGCTGTCCGGTGCGGGCCAACGTGACGAACGCCGTGGAGTTCAGGATGGCGAGGACCAGCGTGAGGTACCTGGTGTACTGGGTGATCTGCTGCTGCCCGGCCGCGCCCTCCTTCTTGAGGGCCTCCAGGCGGGGGATCACGACGACCATCAACTGCAGGATGATCGACGCCGTGATGTAGGGCATGATCCCCAGCGCGAAGATGGTCAATTGCAGCAGGGCCCCACCCGAGAACAGGTTGATCATCGAGTACAGGCCGCTCAGGGCGTTGTCCGGATCCTGCGCGATCGCCATACATTGGTCGATTCGCGCCATGTTCACATTGGGTGAGGGGATCGTGGATCCCAGACGGAACACCGCGATGATGCCCAGGGTGAAGAAGATCTTCTTCCTCAGCTCGGGCGTCCGGAACGCGTTGGCGAAGGCGGAGAACATCCGGCCCCACTTTCATCTACATTTTCGACGTGGTTTCAATGTCGCGCAGGGGCAACCACGTCAGCCTATCAAGAGCGCTCGCGTTGTCCCAACCGCGGCGACGCCCCATGGGGGTACATGTCACGACGGGGCCGGGCTGAACCAGCCCGACCCCGCCGTGGATCAATGTCGTCAGGACAGCTCGGTGGCCGAGCCGCCGGCCTTGGCCAGCTTGTCCTTCGCGCTGTCGGAGAACGCGTGCGCCGTGACGTTCAGCGCCACGTCGATCTCTCCGTTGCCAAGGACCTTGACCAGGGAGTTGTCGCGGACGGCGCCGGCCTCCACCAGGTCCTCGACGGTGACAGTGCCACCCTTCGGGAACAGCTGGCCGAGCCTGGCCACGTTGACCACCTGGTACTCGGTGCGGAACGGGTTCTTGAAGCCCTTGAGCTTCGGGACGCGCATGTGCATCGGCATCTGGCCGCCCTCGAAGTTGGCGGGCACGTTCTTGCGTGCGCCCGTGCCCTTCGTGCCGCGACCAGCGGTCTTGCCGCCCTTGCCACCCTCACCGCGACCGACGCGGGTCTTGGCGGTCTTGGCACCGGGGGCGGGACGGAGGTGATGAATCTTCAGAGCCATTACTTGACCTCTTCCACGGTAACGAGGTGGGAGACAGTGTTGATCATGCCGCGGACCCCGGGTGTGTCCTCGCGCACCACGGTTGCCCGGATGCGCTTGAGACCCAGGCTGCGCAGCGTGTCACGCTGGTTCTGCTTGCCGCCCACCACCGACTTGGTCTGGGTGATCTTCAGCTCCGCCATCAGGCCACCTCCTCCTTCTGGGCCCGCAGCATGGCTGCGGGGGCCACGTCCTCCACCGGGAGGCCGCGACGCTGTGCCACCTGCTCGGGGGTCTCCAGCATCTGGAGAGCAGCCACGGTGGCGTGCACCACGTTGATGGCGTTGGCCGAGCCCAAGGACTTGGCCAGCACGTCGTGGATGCCTGCGCACTCGAGCACCGCGCGGGCCGAACCACCTGCGATGACACCGGTACCGGGGGAAGCCGGACGCAGCATCACGACACCGGCAGCCTTTTCGCCCTGCACGGGGTGCGGGATGGAGCCCTGGATGCGGGGGACGGTGAAGAAGTTCTTCTTCGCC
>CAZPSO010000056.1:2556-12007 GCA_964588895.1 uncultured Tessaracoccus sp. | reverse complement strand
CAGACCGTGGTCCTCGACGAGGCCGACGAAATGCTCGACCTCGGGTTCCTGCCCGACATCGAGCGCATCGTCGCCAAGCTCCCCAAGGGCCGTCAGACGTTGCTGTTCTCCGCCACCATGCCCGCCCCGATCCTTGCGCTCGCCCGCGCCACGCTGAACCGTCCGGTCAACATCAGGGCCGAGGGGCACGACGCCAAGGCCACGGTGCCCGACACCGAGCAGTTCGTCTACCAGGCCCACAGCCTCGACAAGCCAGAGCTGGTGGCGCGCATCCTGCAGGGCGCCTCCACCGGCAAGACCATGGTCTTCACGCGCACCAAGCGGGCGGCCCAGCGCCTTGCGGACGACCTCGTCGATCGCGGATTCGCCGCAGCCGCGATCCACGGCGACCTCCAGCAGACCGCTCGCGAGCGCGCCCTGAAGAAGTTCCGCGCAGGTACCATCACCACGTTGGTGGCAACGGACGTAGCTGCCCGGGGCATCGACATCGCAGATGTGAGCCACGTCATCAACTACGAGTGCCCCGACACGGACGCCACCTACGTGCACCGCATCGGCCGCACCGGGCGGGCCGGCAGCACGGGCACCGCCGTCACGCTGGTGGACTGGCAGGACGTCACGCGTTGGCGTGTCATCGACAAGACGCTCGACCTGGGGTTGGGCGACCCGGCCGAAACCTACTCGTCATCACCCCACCTCTTCGAGGACATGGAAATCCCCGAGGGCACCAAGGGACGGTTGCCTGGCGCCAAGCCCAAGCAGGACCGCAGCACCGATGACACCACCCACGGGAGCGACGCTCGCGGCCGCCGCCGGCGTCACACCACCGACGGCGTCGGTGACCGGCCCAGAACCGAGGAGCGCAGCAGGCCACGCAGGCCGCGGCGCCGTCGCCGGGCTGGTGTCGACGTCACCAGCCCGAAGGATGCCGGCCAGTAGCAGCAACTCAGTGGTAGGACATGTTCATCGCCCGGCGCACCTCATCGAGCGTCGCCTCAGCCACCTCGGTGGCACGCCGGTTGCCGTCCTCGAGCACGGTTGCGATGTGGCCCGTGTCAGCCAACATTTCCGCACGCCGCGCGCGCATGGGGGCGAAGTGTGAGTTGACGGCCTCCGTGGCCATCTTCTTCAGCCCGCCGCCGCCCCCGTCGCCGATCTCCTCGGCCACCTCGCGGGGGTCCCGGCCCAGGCACAGGGCGGTGATGTTGACGAGGTTGGATACCTCCGGTCGGTTCACCGGATCGTAGGTGATGTGGCGATCGGAGTCGGTGACCGCACGCTTGAGCAGCTTGGCCGTCTCGTCAGCGCTCATGCCGAGCTCGATGGTGTTGTGCTTGGACTTGCTCATCTTGGTGCCGTCCAGGCCCAGGATGGTGCCGGAACGTGACAGCAGCGCCTCGGGCTCCGGGAAGATCGGGCGGTGGGCCTCCACGCGCCCGTAGCGCTCATCGAAGCGGCGGGCCACCACGCGGGCCTGTTCGATGTGGGGCAGCTGATCCCTTCCAACGGGCACCAGGTTGGCCTTGCAGAACAGGATGTCGGCGGCCTGGTGGACGGGGAACGTGAGCATGAGGCCGGACATGGGTCGGGTCATTCCCTCGGACTCGTCCTTGACGGTGGGGTTGCGCCTCAGCTCGGCGTCCGTGACCAGCGCCAGGAACGGGAGCATCAGTTGGTTCAGGGCAGCGATCGACGAATGGGTGAAGATGACGGTCTTGCCAGGATCCAATCCCAGAGCCAGGTAGTCGGCCACGGCGCTGTGGACATTGTCCTGCAGCTCGGAGACGCCGTCCCGGTCGTAGATCACCTGGTAGTCGGCGATCACCAGGAAGGTCTCCAACCCGAGTTCCTGCAGACGCAGCCGGTTGGCCAGCGAGCCGAAGTAGTGCCCGATGTGGAGCCGGCCCGTGGGCCTGTCGCCGGTCAGCATCCGGAATCTCGACGGGTCCTTCACGATCTGCTGCTCAAGCTCCGCGGTGCGGGCGGTGGTACGAGCCAGTGAGGCCTCGAAGTCGAGAAGTTCCATGCCTGTCCTTAGCGATTGGTCTGCGGGCAAGGTTAGCGCCGATCACTCATCAGCCGCCACACCTCAGATGATGCCGCCGCGCTCCCTGATGCGGGCCAGGAGTTCGCGATATGCCGACGGCCGGGTCATGTTGACCCCCAGGGGGTAGGCAGGCTTGCCGATGCCGTGGTAGTCACTGGAACCGGTGCGGATCAAACCCATCCGGGCCCCCATTTCCATCAGCAGCGACCGGGTGTGCATGTCGTGGTCCTCGTGGTCCACCTCGATGCCGTCGAGGCCGTGCTCGTCCTGCAGCTTCTGGATCAGCGGCGCCGGGAGGGTGTCCCGATTGCCCCTGGACCACGGGTGCGCCAGCACCGCGACACCGCGAGCCGCGTGGAGCAGGTCGATGCCGTCGCCCACATCGATGGCGTAGCGCTGCACGTACCCCGGCTTGCCCAGTGCGAGCCATTTCTCGAAGGCCTCGTCCCGGGTGGCGACGTATCCCTTCGCCACCATGGCGTCCGCCACATGAGGACGCCCGACGGACACGGGCGCGCCCACCGTGGCGTAGACGTCTTCCGCGGTCAGGGGCAGCCCCGCCTCCGTCAGCCGGGCGCACATCATCGGCATCCGCTCCCGGCGGGAATCCCGCAGTCTGCGCAGCTCGGCGGCCAGCGCCGCGTCGTGTGGGTCACAGCCATAGCCGAGGACGTGGACGGGACGTCCGTCCACCTGCGTGGACAACTCGATCCCGGCCAGCACCTTCACGCCCATGCGCTTGCCCGCCTCCTGCGCCTCGGCCACGCCGGCAAAGGTGTCGTGGTCGGTCAGGGCGATGACGTCGAGTTCAGCCTGCGATGCCTTCGCCACGAGGGCCGTGGGTGTGTCCTCACCATCGCTGATCCGTGAGTGGGTGTGCAGATCGATCCTCATGGCCCCATCCTAGGGTTTCGGAGTTGCCCCGGGGTTTGCGGGCCTCGCTACATTGGGGACATGGACCTGAATTTCCAGCACGACTACCGAGGCAGCTCCGAGCGGGTCGTTGCCCTGATGCGCACCGAGGCGTTCATCGACGATGTCGCCGAGCACGCCGGCACCACCTCCCACAGCGTGCGCATCGAGGGTGATGTCACGCATCTGGACATGACGATGGCGGCACCGCAGAACATCGCCAGGGTGGTGGGGGCGCACATCAAGATGCAGATGACCATCTTCTGGGGTCCCGCTGACGAGCAAGGCGTGCATCAGGGCACCATGGACGTCACCGTGCACGGCGCCCCGGTCACCGTGGCCGCCACCGGAGCACTCCGCCCCACGGGCGAGGACAGCAGCACGGCAGACTTCCGCGGCATCCTCAATGTCAGGATCCCACTGGTGGGCAGGAAGATCGAAGCCCAGGTGGCTCCCATGATCACCCAGGCTTTCGAAGGCATCGAACGTCGGGCCAACCACTGGCTGACCAGACAGGACTGAGGCCGCCGTTCAACCGATCCAGCGGGCGGGGTCTGCGATCGCGTCCAGCAGCACCACCCAGGCGGCACCGTAGGCGGCGCGTCGCGGTGATTCACTGACCGGCGCCACCTCCAGTTCGGCCAGGTCGGACCACAGGACCCGCTTCTTCAGTTCGGCATCCACCACATCGGCAAACCAGGGATGCAGCACGGCCAGGTGCCCGCCCAGCAGAACCCGGGAGACGTCCAGCAGGTTCAGCGCCGAACTCAGGGCCACACCGAGGGCGCGCCCCACGGTGGCGACGATGGCCAGGGCATGTTCGTCAGCTGCCTCGAGCCGCTCCACCAGTTGCTCCAGGGTGTCCACCTGGGTGTTCTTGAGCAACGGGATCAGCCCCGCGTACGCTTCCAGGCACCCGTCGGAGCCACAGCCGCACCGGGGGCCGTCGGGCTTGACGGTGACGTGCCCGAGTTCGTTGGCCCATCCGTGCCTGCCGCCCCGGATGGTGCCGTCGATGCACACCGCGGCGCCGACGCCCACCTCGCCCGAGACGTAGAGGAAGCTGCTGTCGGGCTCCCTCAGCAGGGCCGTGCCCTCCAGGAGGGAGAGCGCGGAGCAGTCGATGTCGTTGGAGACGCCCATGCCCTCCACGCGCACGTTCTTCCAACCCAGGTTGGGTGCTCGCAGGACGGTGCCGCCCTCGCGGTCCACCAGAGCAGGGACGGCGAGGTGGATGCCCAGCAGCCGGCTCTCCTCGTCGATCTGCTGCCTGAGGGCGTCGGTCAGCTCCTCCACCCTGGCCAGGGCCTCCTCGGCGCTGAGCCGGATACCGTCCAGGGAGATGACGTGTTCGGCGATCACGGCGCCTGTCAGGTCCACCACCATGCCGACGGCACGGTGCACGTTGAGTTCCACCCCGATCGCCACGAATGTCTTGGGAGCGGGTCGAAGTGGTGTGGCGGGTCTGCCCCGGGCCCCCACGACCGGATCACCCTCCGCGAGGAAGCCGCCCTCCACCAGATCGTCGACCAATCGGGAGACCGTGGAGCGGGTCACCCCCAGCGCCGCGGCCACTCCTGCGCGGGATATTTCAGGCCTTCGCATCACTTGCTGCAGCACTGAGGCAAGGTTCACCGCCCGCACGTATGCCGACGATGCGCCCGCAGAGCGGGTGGTACTCGACACTGTCATGTTTCCCCCTAGAAAAAGAGTGTCCCAGTTGGCTTGACTCATACCAAAAACCCCGGTTAAATACTAGCGTACAACAAAATGTTCAAGGGAGAATCATGGCGGACATTTCCTCCAACCAAACACGCTTTTCTTTCGGTCTGTGGACTGTGGGCTGGACGGGTACCGACCCGTTCGGCGGACCCACCCGTCAGGAGCTGGACCCGTGGGTCTATGCGGACAAGCTCGCAGAGCTCGGCGCTTGGGGCATCACGTTTCACGACAACGACGTTTTTGCCTTCGACGCCTCCGAGGACGAGAAGCGCGAACGCGTCAGCCGTCTCAAGGACGCCGCCGACAAGGCGGGCCTGGTCATCGAGATGGTCACCACCAACACCTTCACCCACCCCGTGTTCAAGGACGGCGGCCTGACGGCCAACGATCGCAGCGTGCGCCGCTTCGGCCTGCGGAAGGTCCTCGCCAACGTGGACCTGGCCGCTGAGGTCGGGGCCACCACGTTCGTGATGTGGGGCGGCCGCGAGGGAGCCGAATACGACACCTCGAAGGATCTCTACGCGGCGCACCAGCGCTACGCCGAGGGTCTTGACACCGTGGCTGCCTACATCAAGGAGAAGGGCTATGACCTGCGCATCGCCCTGGAGCCGAAGCCCAACGAGCCACGCGGTGACATCTTCCTGCCCACCATCGGGCACGCCCTGGGCTTGATCGCCACCCTGGAGCACGGCGACATCGTGGGCCTGAACCCCGAGACCGGGCACGAGCAAATGGCAAACCTGAACTACACCCATGGCCTGGCCCAGGCCCTGCAGGCTGGAAAACTGTTCCACATCGACCTCAATGGCCAGAACGGCCAGAAGTTCGACCAGGACCTCGTCTTCGGCCACGGCAACCTTCTCAACGCGTTCTTCACCGTCGACCTGCTGGTCAACGGGTTCGCCGCCAGCCCTGACGCCAACCGGTACGACGGCCCCATCCACTTCGACTACAAGCCGTCGCGCACCGAGGGCATGGAAGGCATCTGGGACTCCGCGAAGGCCAACATGGAGACCTACACGATGCTCGAGGCCAAGGCCCGCGCGTTCCGCGCCGACCCTGAGGTCCAGGACCTGATGACCCAGGCGAAGATCTTCGAACTGGGCGAGCCCACCCTGGCGGACGGGGAGTCGATCACTGACTTCCTGGCCACCCAGGAGGACTTCGATGTCGTCGCCGCGGGCGAACGGGAGACCCGCTTCGTCGCGCTCCACCAGGCCGCCCTGCGCCACCTGATCGGCTGACCCATGCGCGTGGCGGGAATCGACTCATCCACCCAGTCGGTCAAGGTGGTGGTGCTGGAGGGCGCCACGGGAGAGGTGGTGCGCCAGTCATCCCGGCCCCATCCGCCAGGCACCACCTGCCCACCCTTCGCCTGGTGGGAGGCCCTGCTGGCCGCCGTCGACGACATCGGGGGCCTGGACGACGTCTCGGCCCTCAGCGTCGGGGGCCAGCAGCATGGCCTGGTCATCCTGGACGAACTGGGCGAGCCGCTGCGCGATGCCCAGTTGTGGAATGACACGAGCTCTGCCCAGGCGGCAGCGGACCTGACGGCTGAGTTGGGTGCTGCCGCGTGGGCCGAGGCCGTGGGCTTGGTGGCGGTGGCCTCATTCACCGCCACCAAGCTGCGTTGGGTGGCCGACAACGAGCCGGAACTCGCCGCGCGGATCGCCGCCATCTGCCTGCCACACGACTACATCACGTGGCGGATCCTTGGCACGGGGCGGCTGGAGGACCTCGTCACCGACCGCTCCGACGCCTCCGGGACGATGTATTTCGACCCCGTAGCCGACGTCTACCGGCGTGACCTGCTTGCGCACGCCCTGCGTCGCAGCGAAGACGAAATCAGCCATATCGTGCTCCCCCGTGTCCTGGAACCACACGAGGCAGCAGGCCGGGCCGCCGGTTTGGGGCTGCCTGACGTCGTGGTGGGTCCCGGGGCCGGGGACAATGCCGCCGCCGGATTGGGCATGGGCGTGGACCCCGGAGAGGTCTGGGTTTCCCTGGGCACCAGCGGTGTCGTCACCGGCATCTCCGAGGAGGCGTGGCGGGACGAGTCGGGACTGATCGCCGGATTCGCCGACGCCACCGGCCGCTACCTGCCGCTGCAGGCCACTCTCAACGGTGCCCCCGTCCTGGACGCCTTCGCGCGGTTCCTCGGGGTGGACCACAACGGCCTGTCCGACCTGGCGCTGGCGGCCGAGCCGGGGGCCGGAGGGCTCACCTTGCTTCCCCTGTTGGCCGGTGAACGCACTCCCAACCTCCCGGACGCCACCGGCAGCCTGCACGGAATCACTGCCACCAACCTGACGCGTGAGAACATGGCCAGGGCTGCCGTCGAGGGACTGCTGTGCCTCATGGGCGCCTGCATCCAGCGCCTCGGGACGAGGATGGACGTTTCCCGCGTCCACCTCACCGGAGGCGGTTCCAGGTCTCGCGCCGTGCGGGAGATCGCTCCGGCCGTGCTCGGGCGCGACGTGCTGCTGCCGCAGGAGGGGGAGCACGTCGCCTGGGGGGCCGCCCGGCAGGCCCATTGGGCCCTGACCGGCGAACTTCCGGCCTGGGCCATCGCCACCGTCAGCACTTTGCGGGCCCCGGCCACCCCCGAGGTCCAGGAGCGCTGGGATGCCCTGATGGATCAGGTCCAGCGCCCGTAAGCTGGCACGCATGCAACGCACCCTGGTGTTCATACCCGTCTCCCGGCAGGAACTGTCCGCCATCACGGGTGAGGTGGAGCTGACGGAGCGCACGGCGCACACCGTCACGCCGGAGTTGCTGGACGCCCTGGACTACGACGAGCACCAGTTGGAGGAGGCCGAGCACGGCGCCATGTTGCTCGCCTCCGTCGCTGCCCTGGCAAGGTACGGCGAACGCCTGGTCCTGGTGGCGGAGGTGGAGCCCGGGTTGGTGCGCCCGGGCACTGATCGCGCCAACGGGGAGTGCATGCTGGCGCAGGTGCCAGTGGGTGCCATCACCTGCTGGTTCGGGGACGCCGACGACGTGGATCCCTCCCCCGCCTCGGCGGCGGTGCGGGGCCTCGGGATCGACGAAGCGTGGGAAAGTGACGCCGTGTCAGAACTCGTGGGGGGACATCACCTGCTGTGGAACGACGTGGTGGAGTACCAGCGCTCAACCCCGGACCAGTGATGTGACGAAACCTCACCCGAGTGGCAGGGTGGATTCCATGCGTTGCTTCGCGACTCCGTTGCTTGCTGTGGTCCTGCTGTTGAGTGGGTGTCTCGCTCCCCCCGTCGAACCTGTCACGGTGGAACTTGACCTGATACCGCCCGCCCCGCTGGAGGCACGTCGCATCGAGGTGGACCTGGGGTCCGAGGTCACCCTGACCGGCGTCTCGGAAGTTGATGACGTCCTGCACATCCACGGCTACGAGCACGAGATCGACCTGGCGCTCGGCCAGACCTACGAGCACGTCTTCGAGGCCAACATGGCGGGTGTCTACGAGATCGAGACCCATGACCCGGCCGTTGTCTGGGCACGTCTGGTGGTTTCGTGATCCCACTCCACGGGATCGCGTCACGGGAAGACCTTCCGCTGCCGTTCCCGCTGGTGGTGGCCGGAGGGGCCCTCACCCTCGTGGTCACCTTCGCCATCCTGTTCTGGGCGTGGCGAACCCCACGCTACGAAGAACCCGGTGGTCGCCCGTTGCCCCGCCTGACCGCGTTGGTGGACTCCGGCTGGTTCGTCTGGCCGCTTCGCGGCCTGGTGGCCGGGGTGTGGGCGGTGGCGGGTCTGGGCCTGCTCCTGGGTGTTGACCGGCTCGACAACCCAATCTTCGGATTCGTGCTCGTCTGGCTCTGGGTGGGGCTGGTTCCCATCGCGCTCCTGTTGGGAAGGGTGCACCGGCTCACCAACCCGGTGCGGCTGTTCACCGGTTTCACACCCGCGGGCTCGAAGACGGGCTCCGTGTGGCCGGCAGCGCTGGCCAGTACCGCGTTCTTCTACCTGGAGCTCGTGGAGCCCCGGGCCCTGGAACTGCCCACCATGCAGCTCTTCGCCGGTGCGTGGCTGGTGTGGCTCGTGGCCGGACGGCTGGCCACCTCCCCCGGGTGGGTTGCCCGCGCCGACCCCTTCGAGGCCTTCGCCTCCACCGTCGCACGCATGTCACCGTGGGCACGACACTCCAGCGGCATGGTGATGTTCACCCACCCGCTGCGCAACCTCGCCTCCTGGTCGCCTCCACGCCACTTCGCCGCATTGGCCTGCGTGCTGCTGGGCGGTACCCTCTTCGACGCCGTCGCGGCCTCGGCGTGGTGGGTCCGGGGGCTCCAGAGGCTGGACGCCAATGCCCACCTCGCCGGCACCCTCGGCTTGCTGGCAACGATCGGGATCGTGTGGGGCATCTTTCACCTGTGCGCCCTCGCACTGCGGGGGGACGGCAGCACCGCTGCAGCCGCCGATCGGCTGGCGCCCGGCCTGGTGCCCCTGCTCGTCGGCTACAGCCTGTCGCACTACGGCACATACCTCTACCTGGAGGGTCAGCGCACCGCGTTCCGGATGAGCGATCCCCTCTCGCGGGGCTGGGACCTGTTCGGCACGGCCGAACTTGGGCCCGACACCACCTTGTTCATGTTCCCCGGCCCCATCGCCGTGCTGCAGGTGGCGCTGATAGTCGGGGCCCACGTCATCGGGGCACTGGTGGCCCACGACATCTCGCTGCGCACCTCCCGCAGGATCATGGCGCAGTTGCCGTTGCTGATGGCCATGGTGGGCCTGACGATCGGCGGGCTGCTGCTGATGTTCGGTTCCTAG
>CAZPSO010000056.1:0-2456 GCA_964588895.1 uncultured Tessaracoccus sp. | reverse complement strand
GGAGGTGTCTTCCGGGGGAGGCGGGGTGTTGTCCGGCAGCGAGGCGGTGTTGTCCGTCTGCCCCGGATGTCTCGGTTACGGGGCAGCCGCTGCCTAGCGTCGTGGCCATGACATGCACCGTTCCCCCCGCCGCCCACACCGAGCGTGTCCCTGCACCCGCAGTGACCGTCCTGCTGGCCACCATCGAGACATTGATCGGCAGGCGTCCCCTGCACGGGATCCGCCGCCGGACCACCGCGTCGGCCTTCGCCGACATCGTCGCCTGCGTGGAGTTCTTCACCTTCCGTGACCTGCGGGCCCACAGCCTGACCACCCAGATGCCGCATGCACGCGCCGTGGAGGCCACGCTCACGCTGGATTTCGGTGGCCGGCGCCTCGCCTGCGCCATCCGCGTGGAGCGCACGTGCAGCCGCTGGATGTGCTCCCACGCAGAGGTGCTCGGCCTCCAGGCCCTCGCCGCGCAGCCTCGCCCCCCGGTACTGGCCGCGTGACCTCGCCTTCTCAGAAGGTCACGGAGTCTTGCCGTGGCACACCTTGTACTTCTTGCCGGATCCACAGGGGCAGGGCTGGTTGCGGCCAACCTTCTTGGTGGCAGTCACGGTGGCGCCGGAACGCTGTGCGTTGCCCGTTTCGTCCGGGGCGGTGTAGACGAGGTTCTGTGGGGCGGCACCCCCCAGGCCCTTCGCCAGGGGCGAGGCCGACGCGCCCACCTTCTCCCGTTCCCGCGCGGCCGGCTCTCGAGCCGGGGCCGGTTCGACCGGCTCGTCGGGCTCGGCGCCACCGGAGAGGTCCTTGACCTTGGCGAGTGGATCGGAGACCGCTCCGGTCTCGTCGGTGACCAGGCCGACGGCCTGCTCCTGGGCCGCCTTGTGCGTCGACACGTCCAGGTTGAACAACATGCCCACCACCTGCTCGAACGAGGCATCTCGCATGGCCACGAACATGTCGCCACCCTCGCGCTGGTACTCCACCAAGGGGTCGCGCTGGGCCATGGCCCGCAAGCCAATGCCCTCACGCAGGTAGTCCATCTCGTAGAGGTGCTCCCGCCAGTTGCGGTCCACCACGCTCAGCAGAACCTGCCGCTCCAGTTCGCGCATGGTGTCGGGGCCCACCTCCTCCTCGCGCTCCTCGTAGGCGCCCTGGACGTCCTCCAGGAAGACAGAGACCATCTCCGGGGCGTCATGCACGTCCTCGAGGTCCTCGGGGGTCAGGGTCACCGGGTAGAGGGTGCGCAGCTCGTCGAGCAGCATGTCCATGTCCCAGTCCTCGGGCACCCCGACGGTGTGGGTGGTGACGACGTCGCTGACCACCTTCTCCGCACGCTCCTTCAGCTGTTCACTGATATCGGCGCCCTCCAGCACCCGGCGGCGGTCCTTGTAGACGACGTGGCGCTGACGGTTGAGCACGTCGTCGTACTTCAAGACGTTCTTGCGCATCTCGAAGTTCTGCGCCTCCACCTGCTTCTGCGCGTTCTCGATGGCTTTCGAGACCGACTTGTTGTTGATGGGTACGTCGTCGGGCACTTTCAGCACCAACAGGGCCCGCTCCAGCATGTCGGGACGGAACAGGCGCATCAGGTCGTCGGACAGCGACAGGTAGAAGCGGCTCTCACCGGGGTCTCCCTGACGACCGGAGCGGCCACGCAACTGGTTGTCGATGCGCCGTGACTCGTGGCGCTCCGAGCCGACCACGTACAGACCGCCGGCTTCGACCACCTCGTCGTGCTCGGAGGCCACCTGCTCCTCCAACGCCTTGAGCGTGTCGGGCCACTGCTCCTCGTAGGCCTCCGGGTCCTCGGAGGGATCGAGTCCCTGTTTGCGGAGTTGCAGGTCGGCCAGGAACTCGGCGTTGCCGCCCAAGATGATGTCGGTGCCTCGACCAGCCATGTTGGTGGAGACGGTCACGGCACCCTTGCGGCCGGCCTGGGCCACCACGGAAGCCTCGCGCTCGTGGTGCTTCGCGTTCAGGACCTCGTGGGGTATGCCGGCCTTCTTCAGCATGGCCGACAGTAGTTCGGACTTGCCCACGGACGCGGTGCCGATGAGGATCGGCTGGCCCTTCTGGTGGCGCTCGGCCACGTCGGTGATGATCGCGTCGAACTTGGCCTCCTGCGTCCGGTAGATCAGGTCAGCCTGGTCGACGCGGACCATGGGGCGGTTGGTGGGGATGGAGATCACGCCAAGGCCGTAGATCTTCTGGAACTCGGCCTCCTCCGTCTTGGCGGTGCCGGTCATCCCGGCCAGCTTGCCGTACATCCGGAAGTAGTTCTGCAGCGTCACCGTGGCCAGCGTCTGGTACTCGTCCTTGATCTTGACGCCCTCCTTCGCCTCGAGCGCCTGGTGGAGACCCTCGGAATAGCGCCGGCCAGCCAGGGTGCGGCCGGTGTGCTCGTCGACGATCAGGATCTCGCCGTCCATCTCGACGTAGTCCTTGTCCTTCTTGAACAACTCCTTGGC
>CAZPSO010000055.1:0-12119 GCA_964588895.1 uncultured Tessaracoccus sp. | reverse complement strand
GGATACGGCATGTCTCGATTCTACCGTGGGGACAGACTTCTAATCTGTCGCGCGCAGGTTCGATTCCTGCCGGGGGCGCGCTGGGCCGTCGCCGCAGGGCCCCGATCCGTCGGGGCCCTGATCTTCACACTTTCTGCACATGTCGGACACGTTGCCCAACGCAGGAGTCTCTTAGGCTCGAGCCATGAGCCAAACCGCTGTCGTCCACCGCACCGTGCTGGTGGTGGAGGATGATCCCACCATCAACCAGGCGCTGTCCGACCGCCTCGTGGCCGAGGGCTTCACGGTGGTGCGCGCCTTCGACGGTCCCGGCGCCGTCGAGGCCCACGCGCGGCACGAACCGGACCTGGTGGTGCTCGACGTCATGCTGCCCGGCTTCGACGGCCTGGAGGTCTGTCGCCGGATCCAGGCCGGGCGCCCGGTTCCCGTGCTGATGCTCACCGCCCGGGTGGAGGAGACCGACGTCCTGGTGGGACTCGGGGTGGGGGCCGACGACTACGTCACCAAGCCGTTTCGGATGCGCGAGGTCCTCGCGCGGATCCGCGCCCTGCTGCGTCGGGTGGACCGGGCCCGGGAACTGGCGGACACGCCGGGGGCCGTTGTCACCGTCGGAGACCTGCGCCTGGACCGCGGATCCCGGCAGGTGCAGGTGGCGGGTGCCGACGTGCACCTCACCCCGCTGGAGTTCGACCTGCTGGCAGCCCTGGCCGAGACACCCGGCGTGGTGCACACCCGTGAGGCACTGATGTCGGGGGTCTGGGGCTGGGCGGATGCGCAGCGCACCCGCACCCTCGACAGCCACATCAGGTCCTTGCGCGCCAAAATCGGCACCCACCGGGTGCGGACCGTGCACGGCGTCGGCTATGCAGTGGAGCACTGAGATGGCGCACCAAAAGCGACCCCTTGACCCGGTGGGCTCGATCAAGACCAAGATCGGCCTGTTGGTGGCGCTCAGCATCGTCGCGGCCGTGGTGGTGCTGCAGGTGGGCATCCGCGCGGGGGTCCCGGCATGGCTCACCCTGCCAGTCACGATCGCGGTGGCGCTGGGCGTGACCCAGTGGCTGGCCCGCGGGATGACCGCCCCGCTGCGTCAGATGACCGCCGCCGCCCGGCTGATGGCACGGGGCGAGCACTCCGTCCGCGTCTCGACCACCTCGGCCGATGAAGTGGGCCAACTGGCCCGGGCCTTCAACACCATGGCCCACGACCTTGCCACCGCCGAGAAGCAGCGACGTGAACTGGTGGCCACCGTCTCGCACGAACTGCGCACCCCCCTGGCCGGGCAACGGGCACTGCTGGAGAACCTGGTGGACGGGGTGGTGCAGCCCGACGACGCTGCCCTGGAAGTGGCCCTGGCGCAGTCCGAACGCCTCAGCACCATGGTGGAGGACCTGCTGGACGTCAGCCGCCTCGACGGGGGAGCGGTCCCGCTGGAGTTGGCGCCGCTGGACGTGCAGGACCTGCTGGACCGCGCCGTCGGGGAGACCGCCATCGGCCAGCGCCAGGTCCGTTACGAGGTGGACGTCGAACCGCCCGGACTCCGGGTGGACGCGGACGCGGCCCGGCTCCAGCAGGTGGCCGCCAACCTGCTCGACAACGCCACGCGGCACAGTCCCCCTGGCGGGCTGGTACGGATCACTGCGCGGGGCGACGGCGACCGCTGGGTGCTGGAGGTCACGGACGAGGGGCCCGGGATCCCCCGGGAGCGCGCCGAGTCGCTGTTCGCCCGCTTCGGTTCCGCCGAGAACGCGGGGGGCGGCACCGGCCTCGGCCTGGCCATCGCCCGGTGGGCCTGTGAACTGCACGGCGGCACGATCGCGGCACTGCCCCAGCCCGCCGGGCAGCCCGGGGCCCGGATCCGTGCCGATCTTCCGCTTCACCCCGGGGCGCCCATCACCGGGGGCACACCTCCCGAGCCTGCCTCCGCCAGCGTCGTCGACGAGTCCGTCCCGGCGCCGGAACCCGGCGGGTTCTGGCCCGAGCGTGCGAGCCTGCGCACCGCACCCCTGGCACTGTTCGGCTCGGTGGCCGTCGGAGTGCTGGCCGCCGTCGTGATCCCCGATCGCTCCTTCGGCGTCGGCACCTTCCTGCTGCTGCTGCTGGCAGGCGGGCTCATTCTGCGCTGCTCCATCCACCGGTCGCGGCTGTGGACGTTGGCATCCGCCGCGCTGTGCGTGGGTCTGGGCGCCCTGGTGTTCCTGCGGGCATCCGAGTGGCTGGCGGTCCTGGCGGTGATGGCAGCAGGCGTGCTGGTCACCACGGCGCTCACCGACGCCCGCCGAGGGCTGGCCATGGTCGTCGGGGGTGTGTCCTGGGTCCTCAGCGGGGTCCGCGGCCTGCCCCTGCTCGGCCGGAGTCTGACCGCCATGAGCCGGCACACCATCCTGTGGCCGGTACTGCGCACGGCGGCGGTCTCGCTGCTGCTGCTGGTGGTCTTCGTCGGGCTCTTCGCCTCCGGCGACGCGCTCTTCGGCACCTGGGTGGCCGGCGTGCTGCCCGACGTCGTCATCGCCGACACCTTGGTCCTGCGCGCGTTCGTCTGGTTCCTGGTCTCGGGCGTGGTCCTGGCCGGGTGCTATCTGGCGCTCAACCCGCCGCGCGTGAACGACGTGGGACCCGGTGAGCCGCAGCCCGTGACCCGGGGGTGGGAGTGGCAGGTGCCCGTCGGTGTCGTCGTCGTGGTGTTCGCCGCCTTCCTGGTGGCACAGGCCACCGCCATGTGGGGTGGTCACGACTACCTGCGCCAGAAGACCGGTCTCACCTACGCCGAGTACGTGCACCAGGGATTCGGGCAGCTGGTGGTGGCCACCGTTTGCACGCTGGTCACCATCGCGGTCGCCGTGCGCAGGGCCCCAAGACGCACCCCGCGGGAGCGGACGGTGCTGCGCGCCCTGCTGGGCACCCTGTGCGGGTTGGCGCTGGTGGTGGTGGCGTCCGCCCTGTACCGGATGGCGCTCTACCAGGAGGTCTACGGCTACACCGTCCTGCGCGTTCTGGTGGACGTCTTCGAGATGTGGCTCGGGCTGGTGATCGTCATGGTCATGGTGGCCGGAGTGCGCCTGTCCGGCCGCTGGCTCCCGCGGGCCACGCTGGCGTCGGCCGCGGCACTGCTCCTGCTCATCGGCGTGGCCAACCCCGAGGCGTGGGTGGCGCAGCGCAACATCGACCGGTACGCCGATACCGGCCGGCTCGACCTGGCCTACCTCCGCTCGCTCGGCCCCGACGCCACCCCCGTGATCGTGCGCGGGCTGCCCGGGGACCTGGCGAGTTGCGCCGTGGAGGCTGCCACCCCCGACCCGGACGATGCCGTGGAGTGGAACCTGGGTAGGGCGCGTCAGGCCCGGGCCCTGGAGGACGCCAGCTTTCCGGAGCCGCTCCCGTCCTGCCCGCGCACCATCGGGGAGTAGGCCGCGCAAGAGGGTGACGCGGCGGTGAACCAAGGGCGGTTGGGCCCTGCTGCCCCTACCCTGTTGACATGTCGATTCCCCGGCGGCCAGGTCGGCCGCACAGTTCGGACCTGCGAGGCGGGATCGTCGCCCTCGTTGTGCTCGGCGTGCTGCTGGTGGGGGTCGTGTTCGTGATGCGGCCACTCGACGCCGTTCCCAATGTGGCAGGCGCATCCTTCCTGGGAAGCGACGGGCATCGGGAAGTCTCCGAGGTGGACGGGGTCCGGATCATCCGGCAGAGCGCGCACAATTCAGGCGGCGAAATGCTGGGCAGCGGCCCATCGGGCCTGGCATTCATCGACGACGCGATCAACAAGCTCGGCACGCCCTTCGTGCGCATCCTGGAAACCCGTCTCGACGGCGACCTGGTCAGCTCCACCGTCCATGCCTTCGAAGTCACCGAGCGCGGGGCACTGCGTGCCGCCACCCTCGACGGCACCACGACCGTTTTCTTGCCGCCACCGGTGGAGCTGCCGGCCGACATCGCCGACGGCGCATCCTGGAGCGACACCGGCGAGGTGCTGCGGATCCCGGCCTTCGGGTTCCCCACCCGCAGGGAGTTCACGCGCGAGAGCGCCGTCACGGAACCCGATGACCCGGACCTGCGGGACCAGGGTTGCCTCGTTGTTCGCCACAGCCTCACCACCGACCAGGGGTCCGAGGACTCCCATGGCGTGTGGTGTCCCGGGCGTGGTCTGGTGGAGGGCGCGGCGTCGCAGCTGCCGGGTGCAGGCCCGGAGCTTGGACTTCACGAGCGTTTCGACTGGGACCCCGGGTCCTGGGAGGCTGCCCCCCTCGACCTGCTGTCGGATCCGCCACTGTTCTGGGCCAACAACATTCCAAGCGCCAGCACCAGTGACGTCCTGGTGCTGGCCCACTCAACGTCGGGTGACCTCATCTTCGCGCCCGGCTACGAGGTCGGGGCGGCGCAGCGTGCCCACCCCGGAGGCGGCATCACCACGCTGGTCCGCTTCGGCGAGCTCGTGGTGGCCACCACCACCCAGGCAAAGGTGGTGGCCTACGACCTGCGGGCCGTGCCGGTGTGGGAGGTGACCATGCCGGATGTGGTCACCAGCGAGCCCATCCTGATGGGCGACGAGCTGGTGGTGGTGGACAGCGCCGGCAACCTGGCCGCGATCAACGCAGCCAGCGGCGAGGAGTCGTGGCGCCACTCCCTGCGCGTCCAGGCGGTCGGCGCGATGGTCAGCTGCCATGACGTGGTGGTGGTGCCCACCAGCGCGGGGGACCTGGTGGCCCTCGACCGCGACGGCGTCGAGCAGTGGGTCACCCCGTTTCCCGAGGACCCCGCTCTGGTGGCCTGCAGTCCCTCAGGGTTCGTGGTACACACCGGCGATCGCCTCGAACTGCTTTCCGCCGACGGGGCGCGGGCCCACAGCGTCGTCATCAACGACTCCGCCCTGCGCAACGTCTTGGTGGCCGATGACGTGGTCACGGTCTCCTCCACCGCGCTCACCCGTTACCGGCTGACGGACCTCGCCGTCGTCGCCCGGCACAGCGAGCCCCTGGGCGCGGTCCGGCAGGCGGGCGCCCACCTCGTGGGGGTGAGCCCCACACGCGTGGTCGTGTGGGATTCCGCAGGCGCAGAGGTGGGGCAGTGGCCCACCAGCATCGCGCCCCAGCACATGAACTCCTACCTGACGGTCTTCGAGGGCGGCGTGCTGCTCATCGGGCCCGACCTGTCCGCATTGGTGTTGCGATGAAACGCCCCCTCGGGGCGCTGCGGGCGCTGTTGCGTTTCGTGGTGCTGGATCCCGTGGGCGAGGGCAGCCCGCAACCCCGCCGGTGGCCCTGGAGCCTGCGGCTGGTGGGCGCCGTGGTGCTGGTGGTGTGCCTGGCGGCTCTGGTGCACATCATCGCGGCCGGAAGCATTCGCGCCGCCAGCCCCCTGCTGGTGGCGGGTCCCGACACCTACCTGCCGGAGTTGGGGCTGCCGCTGCTGGGCACCGGCATCTTCCTGTCCCTCACGCTGCTGCACACCGCAGCCCTGCACGTTGCCTGGCCGCTGCGGCTGATCGCGATGTTGTCAATGGTGGGCGTGGTGGCCGGTGCATTCATGCAGCCCGAGTTGCCCCCCGCGATGATCGCAGCCACCGGATTCATCCTCCTGCTGTTCCTCCACGTGGCGCGGATCGGACGGCCCTATGCACCGGTGGAGATGGTGCTGGTGGGAGTGATCGTGTTCGCCATCACGCAGGCCCCTCTGCTGTGGCCTTCCGACGCGGTGGCCCTCGGCTACGACATGCGCGGGTTCGTCATCAACTCACAACTGGACCAGCTGGTGCTCCTGGCCACTCCCGCGCTGGTGATGGCCGGCACCGCCCTCACGCAGCTCGGGGTCAGCGTGGGGGAGGGTGCCGCCGGTGTGGCGGCCAGGCGGGTGCCCGAAGGGGCCCTGGTGGTCGGGTTGGTGGCTTTGCTCGGGCTCCAGACCTGGCTGGTGCTGCGGGGGGTGATGGTGGAGCTGCCCAGCACCCTGGGTCCCCAGTTGATGTGGAGCTTCGTCATCCTGGCGGGCGCGGTGCTGGTGGCGACGCCGTTCGTGCGGAGGGCCCGACGGGCGCCGGGCGCTGGGGAGCTGAGCCCTGGCGCGCTGGTGGACCGCTTCGGCGAAACATGGTTCCTGGTGGCCGCAGGATCCATGCTGGTCTTCCTCCCACCCATCGTCATGATCACGGTCAACGCCGCGCTGCGCTGGCACGAGATCGACATCCCCGCCTGGGCCAGCGCCATCCAGTCCATCGCCAACAGCCCATGGTCCACGTCCGGCTCCCGCGCCGTGGTGGCGACGATCGGCCTGGTCATCGCATGGCGGCAGGCCCGCCGCGGGAAGTGGCTGCTGGCGGCGTTGCTGGCTGCATTCCTGATGCCAAGCCTGACCTGGCTGGTGGCCCAGGCCATCCCCGGTGCACAGTGGGCCCACGCCACCGCCACCCGGGACGTGTGGCTCCTGGTGGCCATCATCGTCACGGCCCTGTGGCTGGTGCGCACCGAGCAGCTGTCGGGCGCCAGGCTGGTGGCCCTGCTGACGGCCATCACCATCATGGCCATCCACCCCCTACGCGCCTTCATCTCCGATCCGATCAGCCACGTCCTGGGCAGCATCGCGTTGGCAGCCCTGGTCTTCGGCCTGGTGTGGCGCGTCCTGACGGAGGGCAGCTTCACCCGCGGCGCCTCTACCGGGCTCCCACAGCCCACCCGCGTGCTGCTGTTCCTTGCCAACTCCCTGTTCGCCTTCACCGCCCTTGCCCGCGCCGCGCTCACCCGCGCCACCGGGGGCATGATGGACCCCGCCCAATGGGAGTGGCTGGGGGACGCCCGGTTCGCCGAGCCGCTGTACCTGTGCGCGGTCCTGGTGCCGCTGGCGGTGGCGTGGCTGTCACCGGCCTGGTTTGCGATGCCGCCCCCCTCGCCGTCCCACCGGGTGCCCGAGCCGGCCCGCACCTGATCTTCGGGCGCCGGGGAGCGCCTCCCGGGGAATGTCAGTGCCCCCGCCTAGTGTGGCTGGTGACGTCAAGAAACACGGATGGGAGGCGGCATGAGGTTCATCGCGACGGCGGACTGGCAGCTGGGAATGCCCGCCAATTTCCTCGACGAACAAGCCCGACCCCGCTACCACCAGGCCCGCCTGGATGCAGTCCGGCGGATCGGGGAACTGGCGTCCGAGCGGCGGGCCCAATTCGTGCTGGTCTGCGGTGACGTGTTCGACTCCAACCAGCTGGACCGGGTCATCATCGCCCGCACCTTCGAGGTCCTGCGCAGCTTCACGGTGCCGGTGGTGTTGCTGCCCGGCAACCACGACACGCTGGACGCCATGTCCATCTACTCGTCGCCGCTCTTCCATGACCGGGTTCCGGAAGGAGTCCACGTCCTGCGGGACTGCGCCCCTCTGGAGGTGCTCCCGGGTGTGGAGGTGGTGGGGGCGCCATGGTTCTCGAAGCGTCCGCAGCAGGACCTCGTGGCCCACGCCTGCGCGGACCTGGACGAGCCGGCCAACGGCGTTGTCCGCATCATCGCCGGGCACGGCGCGGTGAACACCCTGGATCCTGACCGTGACTCGCAGTCCAGTATCCACCTGGCGGGTATGCAGCGCTCCCTCGAACAGGGCATGGCCCACATGTTCATCCTGGGGGATCGTCACGGCACCTACGAGGTGGGGGACCGGATCTGGTACCCGGGCACGCCCGAGGTCACGGCGCGCCGCGAGGTGGATCCCGGCAATGTCCTGCTGGTGGACGTGGACGCCCAGGACGTCTGCGTGGAGAAGGTGCCGGTGGGCAGGTGGCACTTCGTCAACGTGGAGTGGCAGTTCTCAGGACCCCAGGACGTGGACGCGTTCGCCAGGCACCTGGACGCCATGCCCGACAAGGACCACACGGCGGTCTGGCTCAGCCTCACGGGCACCGTCTCCACCGCATCCATGGCCCGTCTCGATCAGGTCCTCGAGGAGGCAGGCGAGCTCTTCGCCCGGCTCGACATGTGGCAACGCCACATGGATCTGGTCGTGCTTCCCGAGGGCGAGGACTTCGCTGACCTGGGCCTTGGAGGCTTCGCCGAGGACGCCGTGAAGGAGCTGTCCGTGATGTCCGGGCTCGGCACTGACGACGCCCACGTGGCGCAGGATGCGCTCGGCCTCTTGTACAGACTGGTGGGAGGCCCCCGATGAGGTTGAAGTCCATCACTCTTCGCAACTACCGCGGAGTCACGGAGTCCACCGTTGATTTCAGCGACGGGGTCACCGTCGTCGAGGGCCCCAACGAAGTGGGCAAGTCCTCCATCCCGGAGGCGCTGCGCCTCCTGCGGGAGGCCAAGGCCAGTTCCCGTGCGGCCCTGGTGCGCAACGTCAAGCCCGTCCACCTCGACGTCGGTCCCGAGGCCACGGTGGATCTTGTCACGGGCCCCTACGAGCTCACGTTCCGCAAACGCTGGATCCGGGACCCGCTCACCGAACTGACAGTCCGCGCCCCCCGCCATGAACACTTCACGGGAGAGGCGGCGCACGAGCGTTACAACACCATCCTGGCGGAGACGGTGGATTCCGAACTGCTCCGCGCCATGGAGATGATCCAGGGCGAGTCCATGAGCCAGCCTGACCTGGCGCAGGTCACCTCGTTGCACCGGGCCCTGGACCAGAGCGGTGAGCAACCGGGTGGCCACGACGAGCTGGTCGAGAGCATCGAGGCGGAGTATCGCAAGTACTTCACGGCCAAGGGCCAGCCCACGGGGGAATACCGGGACGTGGCCACCCAGGTGGACCAGCTGGACGACGAGGTGGCCCAGCTTCGTCTGGACAGCCAGGAGATCGACGGTTTCACCGAGCAGCACCACCGGCTCGCCGAACGCCTCGAGGGCCTCCACGAGGAACTCCAACAGGCAGCCGAGGAACTCCAAAGCTGCGAGCAGGCCGACCAGGCCCTCATGGGACTGAGGGACGCGGTCGACCAGGCCCAGGTGGCTCTCGAGGAGGGTCAACGAGACCTGGCCGATGCGGCCGCAGCCCTGCAGGAACGCCACCGGCTGGTGGCGGAGGTGGACGATAGGGCCCGCCAGATCACCAGCCGGAAGGCCGCCGTCGAAGATTTGGAAAGCCAGCACACCCGGGCGAAAGCAGAACTCGACCGGGCCCGGGTGGCTCACGAGCGTGCCGATACCGGCCGCACCCGGGCCAGGGCCCTGGCCGACGCCACCCAGCGGGCCCTGCGCCAGCACCAGGACCACCAGGAACTCGAGCGGCTCGGACATCAGATCCAGGCCGCGGACGAGGTCTCACGCCAACGACTGGAGACCCAGGCCCTCCTGCAGGTCTCCACGGTGGACCAGGCGGACGTGGAGCGCCTCAACGCCCTCGACGTGGAGGTCCGGGTGGCCCGCAGCGCACGCACGGCAGCAGCCGCGGCGGTCTCGGTGGACGCGCTGGGTGAGGTCCCCGTCACGCTCGGCAGCCGTGTACTCGGCGCCGGAGACCAGCACGAGCAGGCAATCCTCGAGGTCCTGACCATAGAAGTGGACGGCATCGCCCGCATCCAGGTGCGGCCCGGCACCCCTCCCGCGGAACTGGACACCGCACTGCGCAACGCCACCGCCGGGCTCGCGGACGCGCTCAAACAGGCGGGTGTCAGCTCCGTGGAGGAGGCCCGCCGGGTGGCTCGTGCACGCCTGGATGCGCAACAACGGCTCGAGAAGGCCGACGAGGCGTTGCAGCACATCCTCGGTGGGGCCGCACTCGAGACCATACGAGAAGAGCACGCGCGCCTGACAGCCCGGCTGGGGCACGTGGCCCGGGACGCAGACGCCAGCCGCGCCCGCCTGGAGGCGGAGCAGGACCAGGCCCGGGCGGCGGAACAGGAGGCTGACTCAGAGCTCGAGGCAAGCACTGACGCCCTCGAACGCGCCCGAGCCGCCGCCGCCGTCGCGCGTGAGGACTGGGTGCGTGCTTCCGAGATGCTGGCCTCCGCCCGGACGGAACACCAGGCCGCCCACCACCGACTCCACGAGGCACGCGGAATTCTGGACGACTCCGCGCTCGAGGAGACTGCCGAGCGCCGCCGCGGCGCAGTGCGGGAGCTGCTGGTCGGTCTGGAGGCGCATCAGTCACGGCTGCAGCAGTCCAACCCCGAGCTGGTGGAGATCCACCTGAGCAATGCCCGGGACCTGGTCACCGGGAAGCGCCAGCAACAGGTGGAGCTGGCCCGTCAGGTGCAGAATCTTGAGGTTCTGCTCGCAGATCGCGCCAAGCGGGGTCTCTACGACAAGCTCAACCAGGCGGAGGCCGAACTGACCGCCGCCCAGGAGAAGCAGGAGCGCCTCCACCGGGCCGCCCGGGCCGCGAAAGTGCTCAGGGAGACCATGCACCGCAAGCGGGCCGAGGTGCAGCAGAAGTACGTGGCGCCGTTCAAGGCGGAGATCGAGCGGCTCGGCAAGCTGGTCTATGGCCACAGCTTCAGCATGGAAGTCACACCGGAGTTGAGCATCGCCTCCCGCACCCTTGACGATGTCACCGTGCCGTTCGAATCGCTTTCGTCGGGCACCAAGGAGCAACTCTCTCTGCTTGGCCGTTTGGCCTCCGCCCGGCTCGTGGACGTCGCTGACGGGGCGCCGGTGATCCTGGACGACGCACTTGGCTTCGCAGACCCGGATCGGCTTCGTGCGCTGGGTGCCGTGTTCAACCACGTCGGCACCTCGGCGCAGGTGATCCTGTTGACCTGCCAGCCCGAACGCTACGCCTCCCTCGGGGGGGCCCGTGTGGTGCGACTGTCCAGGACGCCACTGCCCAGGCATCCTGAGGGCTAGCTCAGGCCAGGTCCCAGTTGGCCAGGCTCGTGAAGTCGAAGACGCCCAGCTCGGGTCGCGCGGTCACAGAAACCAGGTGCACCTGGGCCACCCCCATGGGCCCCAACGGTTCCATCCCCGCCAGACGGGACGCGATCTCGTCGTCATCCACGTCGCCGATGGCATACGCCAGTGAGACGTGGGGCCCGTAGGGTCGATCCGGCAAATGGGTGTCCCACACGGAGCGCAACGCCCGACGTGCGGCCGTGAGCAACTCGTCCCACGCCTCGGTGGAGGTGGCTGCACATTCCACCGCGGTCTGCCTGGCCACCGGGGGCCCGAGTTCGAGGTCGAAAGCGTCCACCCCAGCCAGTTCGTCGGTCAAGGCCCTGCCCAGCTCAGTGAGTTCGCGCTGGGTGACCTCATCATCGAACTGGGCCATCCGCTGCACGGTGGCGTGCAGCCAGGCCCGTGGCATCGGCGGCAACTCGTCGATGCCGACGAACGCCTCCTGGGCCACCTCGAACCGGTCGAGCAACTCCTCGTCGTCTGGAAGCGCATACAAGTGCAGTGCGCCGTCGTTGCGCTTCCAGCTTTTCATGACTTCGAAGAAGTTGTGCATGTGCGCCATTGTCGCTCGTAGCCGCAGCACCCGCGACTTCGTAACCAGAATCCGGCCTGAAACGCTGCAGCGAACGCCTCGTGACACAGGGCGCGGAGGGACCGCCCGAGCTCCAGCCCTTGTACTCTGGCTCCATCATGACCAGCGCACAGATCGACCACGAGCGGTGGCTGTCAGGGATGCCGCCGGTGGCCCGAGGCAGCAGATGGCAGAGAATGCTGCGCAGCCCCCTGTTCTGGCTGAGCGTCGTCCTCGTCCCGTTCTATGTCTTCGCCATCGTCAACCAGTACCTGTTGCTGCATCCTGACCGTGAGTTCGAGGACGGCACCGTAGCGCTGGGACTCAATCACGAGTCGCTCCGCTTCGCCGCCTACTGGGCCATGTGGACAGCGCTGGCCTGGTCCGTGGCTTTTATGTGGCTCGACCGGTTCCGCCCCCAGAAGGCACTGGTGTGGCTGTTGACGTTCCTGTGGGGTGCGTGCGCCTCCACGTTTTTTTCGATCTACATCAACTCGTGGGCCGGTCAGGCCATGAACACCACCAGCGCCAACTCGGACATGGGGGAGCGGGCCGCCATCTTCGTCGCGCCCTTCAGTGAGGAGGCCACCAAGGCCACCGTCCTGTTCCTGCTGGTGATCCTGTACCGGGCTCGGATCGTGACCCGCATGGGCATCGTCACGCTGGCCGGGCTCTCGGCCGTTGGCTTCGCCTTCGTGGAGAACATCATCTACTACGCCCGCAGCTACGTGTACGTGGCCAACACC
>CAZPSO010000054.1:0-12121 GCA_964588895.1 uncultured Tessaracoccus sp. | reverse complement strand
CCGCGAAAGGTCGCAAACTCGAGGCTGACATGGCCACGATAGGGGTGAGCGTGCACTACTTCCCCTATACGAGGACCACCAATTCGACTGAACTCAGGAGAATCCTGACCGCCTACTGACCCCAAGGCGCATTTTGCCAAGGGTCAGTAGTTGTCCCCTCGCACATCGGATCCAAACAGTTTCGGTGCGATGGGTGTGGGCGCAGCAGCGGCGTGTGCCGTGGACGCGACGAAGACGCGACGGACCTCGAGGAGGGCCGCATCTCATTTCTCTCCATCCTCCATATTGTCGGGGCCCTCCCGGCGCCTCAGGATCTTCCCCGCGACTGCCAGGCCCCATGCAAGCCGGACAACCAGTCCCACCACGACGGCTGCGAGCGCACCTTCCGGTCCAAGCCAAAGAGTTCCAACCACCACGAGTGGAAGCCCCACTGCCGCTCCACAGAGTGTGGCCCTGCCCACGTCCCGCAGTCGGTGGAACGTGGCCAAAATCGCCTTGCCCACGACTGAGTCCAAGAAGTGCACCCCGACGAACAGTGCCATCAGCAGGATCATTGCGTTTGAAGGCTCCAACTGCCCAGCGCCCAGCCATCCCATGAGGGGACGTCCTGCAAACGCCACGCCTGCCACGAGAACCGGAGCTGACACTGCGGCCGCGGCCAGGGCCATTTGGGAGCGTTTCAGGGGGTCCCGCGCACGAGGTACCCATCCTTGGAACACCGTGACCACAGGGCCGAGTCCGATCGCGATCTGTCGCTGCAGCTTGTCCGCCAAGCCGTAGAGTGGTTGGCTGGCGGGGGCGAGGGCCGAGACGATCATGAGGGGTGCAGCCATGTAACCGGCTGAACCCAAGCTGG
This sequence comes from uncultured Tessaracoccus sp., assembly GCA_964588895.1. Taxonomy (GTDB): domain Bacteria; phylum Actinomycetota; class Actinomycetes; order Propionibacteriales; family Propionibacteriaceae; genus Arachnia. Next base: position 11,265 of record CAZPSO010000054.1, on the reverse strand, counting down.
CGAAGAGCCCATCCCCTCGACTACTGAGCAGTGACATGAGGCTTGCAGAGGGAGACTGTTGGGCTCCGTGCGCGAGCAGGTGCCTGGCGATCCATAGTCCTGAAATCAGTGAGGCCGTGGCGAATCCCGCCGCCTGACTCGCCAGGCCGATGATCGCATCGTTGCCCCGGCTCATGGCAACAATCCCGATGAGGGTGCCCCCCACACGTGGAACCGTTTCCACCAGCAAAAAGACGTAGGGACGGGAGAGCCCGACGAAAAACCAATTGGCTGACAGGCCCATCAGAGTCATGGTGAGGGCTCCGGCCACTGCCAGATCTGGACGCGCCGGAGCCACGAGCCCGGCTACAGCGGAGGCCAATGCTGCCGAGGGTGCTACCAACGTGAGCCGCACCTTGAGCGACGCCCGATACTCGGCGAGCCGGGATGTCGATGAGCCGCGGGCGACGCGGACTGGGCCCGACATCGACCAACCATATGCCACGGCGACTGCTGCTACCGCTCCGATCGACTGCCCCAAGGCGACGGAGCCCCAGCCTGCATCTCCACTGGCACGGATCATTGCCGGCACCGCAAGGAGCGATGCCCCCGCGAGGAGCAGCATGGACAGGGCGTAACCCGCCATCTTGTTGAAGCTTCCGAGAGCGCGCACGCCCACCTCCCCCTGCAGCCCAGGAACCGGGAACCGGGATGGTCTTCGTTCTCGCCCCCCTGTCGGGGGCAGTTTAGCGGTGTCGTCCCAATAGGTGCCGGGCGTTGGCATGGAAGCGTGCCAAGACCTGCGACAAGTCCTCTACGCCGGTTATAGTGGGCGGACTTCCAAAGGAGGGGGTCGGCCAATGGAGCCGAGGTGGGATCTGAGTGGGTGCACGGGTTATGACAAGGGCCGCGGCTTTGTGCATCAAGTTCTGTGGCTGGCCGTTTCAGGGCTTATCTTCGTCAGGTGGTGGTGCCCTCCCAGCCTGCGTGTCAAGATCCTGCGAGCATTTGGGGCCCAGATCGGGGAGGGCGTCTACATCAAGCCCCGCGTACGCATTCACTGGCCGTGGCGTCTCAGTGTCGGTGATCACTCGTGGATCGGCGAGGATGCATGGATTCTCAACCTCGTCCAAGTCACCATCGGGAGGCAGTCGATCATCTCGCAGTCCGCGCTCCTGTGCAGCGGATCCCACGACATGCATTCGCCCACTTTCGAACTCGACAACGCTCCGATCGTCATCGGCGACGGGACGTGGATCGCTGCAAGAGCTACTGTCCTGCGCGGAGTGACGGTAGGCCACAATGCCGTCGTCGGTGCAGGTGCCCTGGTGGCGCAGGACGTCCCGGACGGAGAGATCGTCCTCGCCCCCCTCGCCCGGCCGGTTCAGCGCAGGGATGCGTCGTGAGGATACTTTCTGTCGTAACGCTCATCAGTGAGCTTGGCGAGTACGGAGGCCCGGTTCGCGTGGCCCTGAATCAGGCGGCGTCACTGCGTAGGCGGGGCCATGAAGTCATCGTTGCTGCGGCGACACGAGGGTTCAGCACGCCTCCCACCGAGATGGACGGTGTGCCACTCGCACTATTCAGGGCACGGCAGGTCCTGCCGCGAACCGGCTTCGCCGGGATGGCGTCCCCGCGGCTGTTGCCGTGGGTGTGGCGCCACGCCCGCAGTGCCGACGTCGTGCATATCCATGCAGCGCGGGATCTGGTGACACTTCCTGCGGCGCAGATCGTGAAGATGAGTGGGACCCCATTCGTCCTGCAGACCCACGGCATGATAGATCCTTCGAACCACCCCCTCTCAAAACCACTGGACCTGGTGATGACGCGGCCGGTGTTGCGGAGCGCGTTCAAAGTGTTTCACCTGACCGATCTGGAACGGAACCAGCTTCTCGAGGTAGCTGGTCCAAAAGTGTCCCTCGGATACCTTCCCAATGGTGTTCCGTCGTCGGAGCCGCTTGCCGCCGACCCGCAGTTGGGTCCGGAGGTCCTGTTCCTCGCCAGACTGGCTCCCCGCAAACGGCCGATGCTGATGGTGGAAGCGGCACGAGAACTGCACGCCAAGCATCCGCAGGCCCGGTTCACCTTGGTGGGGCCGGATGAAGGTGAGGGGGCAGAGGTTGCTCGGGCCGTCGCAGCGGCTGCCGAGGAGGGCATCCCCATCACCTGGGAAGGCGCGCTCGGCCCGGAGCAAACCCTCGCGCGGATGGGGGCCGCGAGCATCTACGCCCTACCTTCGGTCAATGAGCCATACCCGATGTCTGTCCTGGAAGCGATGTCCATTGGAAAACCTGTGGTCATCACTGATTCCTGTGGCCTGGCACCCATTGTCAGCTCGGCGGATGCCGGCGAAGTGGTGACGGACTCACCGGCAGCGTTCACCCTCGCCGTCGATCAGCTCTTGTCGGATCTCGACGAGGCAGCGGCAAAGGGCCGCCGGGGCCGCGAGTACGTGAGGAGCCAGCTGAGTATGGAAGCGATCGCTGAGGAATTGGAGCGGGAGTACGAGCGGGCGCTTGACGCACCCAGATGAGACAGGCGATCGATACGACGAGGGTGCCAGTGGCCTGGAGGAGTGAGCCCCTCAGCAGGATGGTCATATAGACGGGGAGGACAGCACCCGTGATGGCCCACCACCCGTTGGTGGAAAACACAAGGCGCAGGCGGGCGTCCATGGCGGCGATGAGGGGCCCGAGCACAAGGAATCCCAAGGCGACTGCGACGATACCGCCGTTGACCAGCATCTCGGCCCATATCGGAGCCGACAAGTTTTCGAAGCTGTATCCCCGATACTGTGCCAGGACGACGCCCGTGTCTGCTGGTTTGTCAGGCCAGATGCTCCGCGGTACCCAGAACAGCAAGCTCCCCATCAGTTGGCGCCCGGGCTCCACGAGACCGTCCACCCAGTAGGAAAGTGCGTTGGCTATCTGCCAGAAGGAGTCGTAGTCGGGGTTGGCCCGGTACTCCCCAAAGAATCCCGAACGCACCACGCGGACTTCGCTCCTCCTGAAGGCGTCTGCGATCGGGAAAATGAACAGGAATGCCACTATCGTTCCCAGGAGAGTCATTCTGACCCGAAACCGCGTCCGCAACGCACCGGCGTAGACCGCCAGGGCGAAGGCGACGGTGCCGAAGGTGTAGCGCGCGCTGGAGATCGGATTGACGACGGTCACCAGTGTCACTAGTCCTATCCCCATGCATGCGGTGAGCGCCCACCTCCAGACTGCATTGTGAACGTCATGCCTGACCTGCACCAGGGCGCCGATTGCCACCAGCAGGGGGTACGTAGCGAGCGCGTAGAAAACGGCTCTTACGGGAGGATCGGGCCAGGCCGCAGTCCTCGCTGCGAAGGCCGCATCCCGCGACCCAAGAGCCGGGCCTACGCCGATTCGAGAGATGAAGTAGAAGCTGAAAAGAAGCCCAATCCCCACCAGAATGAGTGCACGGGCGGTGCTCACGGCACCGCGCATATCATGACGGGCTCTCCTTCCCCGGATGAACCACCACCAGAGACGGCTCACTTCGTAGATGGCGACTCCGAATAACACGATCAACGCCGTGGGCATATCGAGACTGGCGTTCACACCTGGGGTGGTGGTTGACGTCTCTCCGGAACGCATCTGGACGGTCGGGGCGATTCCCATGAAGATGTAGGTAAAGATCCAGAAGAAGAAGTCGAAGAGGAGCGGCACTCCCCGCACCCACAGGAGCGATAGTCGGATTCCGCCCCAGACCATGATCAGTAGCGTCACCAACCACGCAGCGCTGCGCTCTACATTGGGAACCCCAGCCACCAGCGCTATTGGCATTGCGACAGACAGGACAGCCATGGAGGCGACCAGCCAGACGATCGATGTCCCCGCAATGGCCCGACTGCTCGCCTCAGGCGAGAAGCGTTGCTTAGTCACACCAACCCCGTCCGTACTGACGGCGAAATTCGGCGATGCGAATATTCCGCATGGTTACCGAGAGGGCACCCCGTCGGATGCGTATACTACCAAGCGGGGGGACTGATGGGGACCGATGACGTTCTGGGATTGCTTCGCAGACACTGGCTGTTCGTGCTGGTTTTGGCGCTCCTGGGTGCTGCGGCCGGCTTGGCCTGGGCGGCCACGAGGACGCCGGAGTACACGGCGCGAGCTGAGGTCATCATCGCCGTCACCAGTGGTCAGACCACCGGCGAGTTGGCTCAGGGCAGCAACTTTTCTCAGCAGCAAGCCCGCAACTTCGCCGCACTGGCGACGCGCGAGATAGTTCTTGCACCGGTCATCGATCGGCTGGAACTCGAAACGAACGTGGCGGACCTTCGGCGATCAGTGTCGGCAACCGTGCCCCTCAATACCTCGCTGATATCGTTGCAGGCCGTCCACCCTTCACCTCAAACGGCGGCCGACATCTCCAACGCGGTTGCGCAGGAACTGGCCCACACTGTCACGGGATTGAGCCCCAAGGTCGACGATCTCCAAGGTGCCCCCGTCAGGGCACAACTCGTGGAGACAGCAGCCACCCCCGAGGCTCCTTCATCGCCCAATATCACCCTGTCCGCGGTCTTTGGCCTGCTCGCCGGCCTGATCCTCGGAGTCGCTGTGCAAGTGGTCTCCGAGGTGGCCGTCTCGAGAATCAGGACCACGGGCCAGCTGGAGTCGGCAACGAATGCCCCCGTCCTCGGCGTGATCAGCCGAGACCGGGAGACCGCGCAGCACCCCGTCGCAGTGGTCGCGGCGCCGCACTCCATCCGGGCGGAGCAGGTCCGGCATGTGAGGACTGCGCTGAAGTTCATATCGTCCGGCAAGAATCGCGCCTTCGTCGTCTCCTCAGCAGTCAGCGGTGAGGGCAAATCCACGACAGCTGCCAACATAGCCGCCGCGTTTGCCGCAGATGGTGCGTCCACCTGCCTGATCGAGGCCGACTTACGGCGCCCCACACTGGCAGATGTGTTGGACCTTTCCAGCGGCATCGGCCTCAGTGATGTCATAGCGGGTGAGTACACCATCGATGAGGCCCTGCAGACATGGGGGCCCCACCAACTCCACGTGGTCACCGCAGGAAGCCCTCCACCCAACCCGAGTGAGCTACTCGGGTCCGAAGACGGCCTGGAAGTGCTGCGCCAGCTGCATGACCGCTTCGCCGTGATCATCGTCGACACACCGCCCGTGACTGCGGTGACAGACCCAATTGTGCTCGGCCGACACTTCGGCGGGTTGGTCCTGGTGGTGGGAGCCAACGGGGCACGCGTCAGCGACCTGCGCCGAACCATGATGGCCTTGACGGCGGCGGAAGTCCCACTGAACGGCACCCTGCTGAACCTCATGAAAGAGGAAGAAGCGGGCACCTACGCGTACACGTCCGCCGATGGCGGTGTCTCTGACTCTCCCACGAAACCACGTCGTCGGGCTGCCCGGAAGCGCGGGGGGAGACGAGCTCGGCCATTTAAGACGGTCGGAAAGACGGCTGTGGCTGTGGCGCTGGCGGTCCTCGTTGTGTTGGGGTGGGCCGCACTGAACCAAAGGGTGGCACAGGAGCACGAAGCAGGAATGCACGTGCCCCCGGCCCACCACCGCATATTGGAGAGTGACCATGACGAGTACTGATGCCATGAGCAGGACCCACTTCCCGGACCTGGCGGTCGATCCGCCGCTGACCCACGGAGAGGCTCCTGTCCACCCTTTGGTCGAGGCTTCACCGGATCCCCTCGACCCGGTGGCGGACCCCATCGCCACGGAGGGCAGGGCGCACACTGCCCCCGTCGACGATGCAAGCATCCTTTTCGTGTGCACTGGCAACGTGAGCAGATCTTCATTCATGCATCTGGTGTTTCGCGAACTGGTGACAGATGCGGGATTGAGAGATATCACCGTACAGTCAGGTGGCCTGCAGGCGGCTGTGGGAGCCGAGCCGCACCCGGAGGTCAGATCATGGCTGCAGAGCCATTCCTTCGAGCATGCCGGATTCCGGGCCAGGCAGGTGACGCCTGCTGATGTCAGCGGCGCAGCGGTGGTGCTCACGGCCACGCGTCGTCAACGCGACCTGGTGGTGCGGATGGTGCCCTCAGCCGTGACGAAAACCTTCACCCTGCTCCAGTTGAACCGACTGCTGAAGGATATTGAACAAGGCCCAACGGGATACGACCGCGAAATTCCCGACCTGGTCCGGCTGGCACGTCGGGCGCATGCACAACGTGGCCTTGTCCCCAGCGCCGGCGTTGCAGACGACGTCGAAGATCCGACTGGTCGAAACCACGCCGCCTTCGTATCGGCCTTCGCGCTGATCCACTCTTCGCTCTCCGCGCTTGCCAACCACCTAGAGGTGCATAGTCACCCATCAACTTCTCGGAAGGGAAACAGAAAATGACCAAGCGGGCCCTTATATCGGGGATCACCGGACAAGACGGCTCCTACCTGGCCGAACTGCTGCTCGAGCAGGGCTATGAAGTGCACGGGATCAAACGACGATCGTCGCAGTTCAACACCCAGCGCATCGACCACATCTACGAGGACCCACACCAGCCTGATCCCCGGCTCTTCCTCCACCATGGTGATCTCACGGACAGCACCAACCTCACCCGAATCGTCCAAGCAGTGCAACCGGACGAAATCTACAACCTGGCTGCCCAGTCGCACGTCGCAGTCAGCTTCGAGCAACCCGAATACACAGCCGACGTCAACGCCTTGGGAACACTGCGGTTCCTGGAGTCCATCCGGCTGCTCGGGATGCATGATCGTGTTCGCTTCTACCAGGCATCCACCAGCGAGCTCTTCGGCCTGGTGCAGGAGATACCCCAAACCGAGCGGACTCCGTTCTACCCCCGCTCTCCCTATGCTGCAGCCAAGCTGTACGCCTACTGGATAACGGTGAACTACCGGGAGTCTTACGGCATGTACGCATGCAACGGCATCCTGTTCAACCATGAATCCCCAAGGCGGGGCGAAACGTTTGTCACCCGCAAGATCACCCGAGGACTGTCACGAGTGCTCACCGGCCTGGACCAATGCCTCTATCTGGGCAACATGGACGCGCTGCGGGACTGGGGGCATGCCAAGGATTACGTCCGGTTGCAGTGGCTCATGCTGCAGCAGGATGAGCCCAAGGACTATGTGATCGCCACAGGTCAGCAGCAATCGGTTCGTCAGTTCGTCGAGTGGACCGGGGCCGCCCTGGGTCTTTCCCTGCAGTTCGAAGGCGAAGGCCTGAATGAGGTGGCGAGGATCGACTCCATCGACCCGGCGGTTGAGACCTCCTTGGCACCTGGCGACATCATCGTGAGGGTTGATCCGCGCTATTTCCGCCCCTCGGAAGTGGAGACGCTGCTCGGGGATCCATCGCTTGCATCCGCAGAACTTGGCTGGCATCCGACGATCGGGGTGCAGGAGTTGGTGACCGAGATGACGGAGGCGGATCTCGCCGAAGCGCGGCGTCTGGCGTTCCTGAAGCGCAATGGGTACCTCATCCCCTCATCAGTGGAACGCTGACATGCGACGGGTCTTCGTTGCCGGCCATCGTGGCATGGTCGGGTCGGCTCTGGTGCGTCGTGTACAGGAGGACGCCGGCGTCGAACTCCTCACGGCCAACAGAGACGAACTCGACCTGACGAATCAACAGTCAGTGCAACAGTTCCTCGGTGATCACCGCATCGATGAGGTGTACGTGGCTGCTGCCAAGGTGGGTGGGATTCACGCCAACGATGCTTACCCGGCTGACTTCATCCATGACAACCTGATGATCCAGACGAACCTGATCGGAGGGGCTCACGCTGTGGGCGTCGACCGTCTCCTGTTCTTGGGCTCATCATGCATCTACCCGAAGTCTGCACCGCAGCCAATGTCGGAGGAGGTGCTGTTGACCGGACCTCTCGAGCCAACCAATGAGCCTTACGCGATTGCCAAGATCGCGGGCATCAAGCTGTGTGAGAGCTACAACCGGCAGCACGGACGGGATTATCGCTCCCTGATGCCCACCAATCTCTACGGCCCCGGTGACAACTTTCATCCCGAGAACAGCCATGTTCTCCCGGCCCTGATGAGGCGCTTCCATGAGGCTCAGGCTGATCGATTGGAACAGGTGACGATTTGGGGTACCGGCACGCCTCGACGTGAGTTCATGCATGTTGATGATCTCGCGTCCGCCGCCGTCCACGTCATGAGCCTGTCGAAGACCAGCTACGACGAGGTTGTTCCGCAGCGAATCTCGCATGTCAACGTCGGCACCGGGGAAGACCTCAGCATCGCGGAACTGGCCCAGGCTGTGGCCACAACTACCGGCTACGAGGGGCAACTCGTCTTCGACACCTCGAAACCGGACGGGACGCCCCGCAAGTTGCTCGATGTCTCACGTCTCGCCCGGCTGGGCTGGAGGGCCAGGATCGGCCTCCAGGAGGGACTGGAGTCCACCTACCGCTGGTACCAGCAACACGTAGCGAGTCTTCGGGAGGTGTGATGCGGGTCACCATCGTGGGGCTGAACTTCGCGCCGGAGCCCACGGGCATTGCGCCCTACACGGCCGGTGCAGCCAAGGGCTTGGTGGGGGAGGGCGTTGAGGTCAGTGTGATCACCGGCTATCCGCACTACCCGCAGTGGAAGATCGCCCCCGGTTACCGCGGATGGCGCCTGCGTGAACTGGTCGAGACCGTTCGGGTCACCCGGCTGAGGCACCCCGTGCCGCGTGCTGCCGGTCTCCTGCCCCGCATCGGAATGGACCTCGTCTTCGGATTGCGAGCCGTATTCTCTCGATGGTGGAGCCCTGCAGTCGTCCTCGCCGTCAGTCCCGCTCTCTTGGCAACCTTCCTTGTCGTGCTGCGGGCCCGACTGACCCGAACCCCAGTCCTCGTCTGGGTGCAGGACGTGTACACGCTGAGTGCTGTCCAAACCGGTTCCGCAAGCCGCATGGTCTCCCTCATCCGCTGGCTCGAATCGGCCACGCTGAGACTGGCGACGCGGGTCCTCGTCATCCACCCCCGATTCCGCCGCTACATTTCCCAAGAGCTGAATGTGGGTCAGGACAAGATCGACGTGGTGAGGAACTGGACACACGTCGCGCCGTCGCCCAGACGCTCCCTAGAGGCAAGGCACCGATTCGGATGGAGGGACGACGAGACCATCGTCCTGCATGCAGGCAACATGGGTGTCAAACAGGATCTGGGTAACGTGGTGCGAGCCTCGCGCCTGGCTGCTGAGACGGGTGTTCCCATCCGGTTCGTGCTGCTTGGCGACGGCAATTCCAGACAAGGGCTGGAGCAGATGGGGACCAATCCTTGTCTGCAGATCCTGGACCCGCTGCCGGATGGGGAATTCGAGGAGGCTCTGGCCTCCGCAGACGTGCTCTTGGTCAATGAGTTGCCCGGCATGACGGAAATGTCGGTACCAAGCAAGCTCACCACCTACTTCAACACCGGTCTCCCAGTCCTCGCCGCTGTGGATGGGACGAGCGTGACAGCTGACGAGGTGGAGCTTGCGGGAGGTGGCCTGCGGGTGGACGCTGGAAATCCCCAGGCGCTGCTGGAGGGAGCTGTTCGACTCGCCGGTGACGATCGGCTCCGGGAAGAGTTGGGGGCAGCAGGGCTACGTCACCGGAAGGAGACGTTGGGAGCCGAAGCCGCTATCGCCGGGATTTTGGGGAGCGTCAGGGCGACAGGCAGAATCAAAGAGGGGAAACCTGAATCGCGCTGAATCGGGCTCCATGCGTGATCTGCTCACCCCACAGCCACAGGTACCCCCCTCGAGCGTCCATGTGGTTGACTGACGCGCTTCTTCCGCCCACGGCCAAGGTCATCTTCTGCTGTTCAACCACAACCCGGATCTCGACCGGTCCAGTGCCTTGGCTATCAAACGTCAGCAGATTCTCGGAAGCCGCCCAACCAGCCGCCTGAAATGCCAGCGCGACCCGGCCGTCAGCGTTCAGGAACGCTTGGTAACTGCCACTGGGATTCGGTTGCCGTGGGTGATAGGGGCGGTCGTCTCCCAGACAAAGGGCTATCCCGGCTCGGGAGTGATCACCATCCGGCGTTCCTGCCCAGTCGACGGTGAATTCGATCTCGAACTCCTCTGCCCCGATTGGACACATCGAGCCGAGCAGGTAGCGGGGAACAGCGGCGCCCGCGAGGGTGAGCCATTCAACTCCTGGCTCGAGCCGCGGTTGCGAGGACCATCCCTCCGAGTGATTGGCCGGAAGGTCGCCATCGGCACGCTTCCCACTGGCGAATGCGTCTCTGGCTGCGACAGGAACACCGGCCCCCATAACGTATGGCACGTTGGAGCACATGAGGCCGGAGACGCCCAGCGAGCGTAATCTGTCCCTTTCCGACCGGGTGTGCACTTCCCACGCCATGACGGGTTTGTTGGTTGCGACGAGACGTGTGATGATCTCGTCCGGCGCTGCCACCGGAACCCCCAGGCTGTCGTGCATGCCTGCGGCTTCTTCTACCCTGTCCAGGGTGTCCTCCGTGACGTATCCCCAAGAACGGTAACCTCGAGCCTGGGCAGAACCGACCTGTTTCGCAAACGCCCACTGTTTCCAGACGAAGCGATCGGTTGATCGTGGCTGCGCATCCAGGATTTCCAGGAGTTGGCTGGTGTTGGTGCCGTCCTTGTCCTCAATGAAAGCCAAACACTCCGACGGCAGGGCCGCCAACACGTCAGTGAGTAGTGGGATCGGTTCGAGAGGCGTCGCGTGCCCGAGCCAACTGCGGGCGTCGACGGGGCGTTCGGCCAATGCGGAGAGCCGCAGCTCCGCAACTGTGCCCTCCATGCCGGTCACGCGACGGGTGTCGGCGTCATGGTGGCAGACGAGCTGGCCGTCCCGGGTTGCCCGCACGGAGATTTCGATGGCGTCTGTCAACTCGAGGGTGGCGGAGTTCAGGTAGGCCGCCAACGTGTGCTCCGGCCAGTTGTCGCCTGATCCTCTGTGGGCCACGGTGAAGTTGCCGGCGAAGAGGGCGCTGATGGTCGCCGGGCGGCGCGCCGGACTGGGGAGTCGAGGATCGACGGGCAAGGGCGTAGCTGTGCGGGGAGCCGTTGGATTGTTCCCCGCACAAGCATGTAGTAGTGCCGCTGTACTTACCGCAAGAAGCGAGCGGCGACTCATCGATGACAGATCCGCCATGTTCCATCCCAGTGGTAGGTCAGTATCCGCGTCGGCCGGGGCACCGTTGCGTTCTGCCTGAACCATGAGCTCAGGTTGCCGGACGACGAGCTGCTGATGCGCAGTGTGACTATCGGCCAGAAGATGGCCATCTGCCCCTTCACGGTGTGGGGGTGAATTGGAGGGTGATGGTTGGGCGGATGGATGGGATGG
>CAZPSO010000053.1:7658-12219 GCA_964588895.1 uncultured Tessaracoccus sp. | reverse complement strand
ACCAGCGCCCCCGCGCCGGCCATCTGGGCCAGCAGGTAGAAGAAGCTGACCGCGAGGGTGGAACTGGCGGCCGCCACCCGCACGGGCCGCTGCCGCATGCGGAAGCTCAACACGTCGGCCATCGTGTACTTGCCCGTGTTGCGCAACGGTTCCGCCACCAGCAGCAGCGCCACCAGCCAGGCGACGAGGAAGCCGATGGAATACAACAGGCCGTCGTAACCATAGAGCGCCACCGCGCCCACGATGCCCAAGAACGATGCTGCCGAGAGATAGTCGCCCGCGATGGCGAAACCGTTTTGGCGGCCACTGAACTGGGCGCCCCCGGTGTAGAAGTCCCCCGCCTTCTTCTTGCCACCACGGGACACGCGGATGACGACGGCCATCGTGACGACGACGAACCCGACGAAGATGCCGATGTTGATGGCTGGGTTGCCGAACTGGATCTCGAAGGGGGTCACAGTGCGCCGCCTTCCAGTTCCTCACGGATCGAGGTGGCGATGGGGTCGATCTTCCTGCCCATGTAACGGATGTAGAGCCACGTGATCAGGAATGTGGTGACGAACTGCCCGAGCCCGATCAGGAACCCGAGGTTGAGTACCCCGATCACCGGGGTCATCATGAAGTCCGTCAACCAGATCGAGCCCAGGACGTAGAAGGCGTACCAGACGAGGAACGCCACCGTCATGGGGAAGGCGAAACCACGGAACGTGGACCGCAGCTGGGTGAACTCCTCGGAGTTGCGCACCCGGTGAAAATCTGCCGCCGGAATCTGCGGCGGTGAGGTGTTTGTCATTCGTACTCCCTTGTACTAGCAACAGCGCTTTGAGTTGTTAGGGTGAATCTAGCCGATGCCCCTTGCCGGCGCGCAGCCGGTCCGGCAGAGTCGAGTGAGCGGATAGAGTTCGCTGCATGGTCGCTTGCGTCATCACCCTTCAGTGCCCCGACCAGCCGGGCATCGTCCACGCCATCACGGGTGCCATCGTCGGTCTCGCCGGCAACATCACCGAGCTGCAGCAGTTCTCCTCCCATGACACGGGCAACTTCTTCCTGCGGCTCGAGGTGGAAGGACCAAACCGCGACGAACTGCACCACGCCCTCACCGGGGTGGCCCAGGGCCTGGCGGCCGAGTTCACGGTGCACGAGAGTGCACGGCCCCTGCGTACCCTGATCCTCGCCTCGAAGGCCGGGCACTGCGTCAACGACCTGCTGTTCAGGTGGCGGGGTGGGGAACTGCCCATCGACGTGACGGGGATCATGGCCAACCACGACGTGCTGGCTTCGCTGGCCAGGTTCTACTCGGTGCCGTTCACGCACCGTCACGTCGAGCCGCACAACAAGCACGAGTTCGAGGCCGAGGTGCTGCGCTGGGTTCGCTCCCACGATGTCGAACTGGTGGTGCTGGCGCGCTACATGCAGATCCTCAGCCCCGAGCTGTGCACCGCCATCGGGGACCGGGCCATCAACATCCACCACTCCTTCCTGCCCGGGTTCAAGGGCGCCAACCCGTACCGCCAAGCCCACACCCGCGGCGTCAAGCTGATCGGCGCCACCGCCCACTTCGTGACCAGCGACCTGGACGAGGGCCCGATCATCGAGCAGAACGTGGTGCGAGTGGACCACACGATGGACGTACCCAAGTTGGTCCGCAAGGGCCAGGCGCAGGAGTCCCAGACCTTGGCGGAGGCGGTCCGCCTGTTCGCCGAGCACCGCGTGCTGCGCGACGGTGACCGCACCGTCATCTTCCGGTGACGACATGGGAGTGATCGCAGACATCGCCCTGATCGGCGTGTTCATCCTCATCGGAGGCACGTTCGCCGCGGCCGAGATGGCCCTGGTCACGCTGCGGGACAGCCAGGTGGCGAACCTGTCCACCCGGGGCAAACGCGGACGTGCGATCGCCAGGCTCTCCCAGAACCCCAACCTGTTCCTGTCCTCCGTGCAAATCGGCGTCACCCTCTCCGGGTTCCTGTCGGCGGCCTTCGGAGGCGCCACGCTGGCGTCCCGCTTCGCGCCGGCGCTGCTGAGCCTGGGGGTCCCGCAGGCGGCGGCCGAAACCGTCGCCCTGGTGCTGGTGACCGCCGTCATCTCGTTCTTCTCCATCGTGGTGGGTGAGCTGACCGCCAAGCGGCTGGCCATGCAGCGCGCCGAGAGCACCGCGTTGAGCCTGGCCCCGCTGGTCTCGGGGATCGCCACGATCGCTCGGCCCCTGATCTGGCTGCTCGGAGCCAGCACCAACCTGCTCGTCAGGCTCCTCGGGGGCGACCCGTCGCAGCGCCGTGACGCCATCACCGACGAGGAGATCCGCCAAATCGTGGGCGCCTCGGACACCCTGGGCCACTACGAGCGCCGCATTCTCGACGAAGTCTTCGATGCCGGCGGACACAACCTGCGCGAGGTGATGGTCCCGCGCACCGAGGTCAACTTCCTCGAGGCCGACATGCCCCTGAAGGCGGCCTATCGCGAGGTCAGGGGCGGGGCGCACTCCCGCTACCCCGTCACCGACGGGTCCGTGGACCGCATCCTCGGGTTCCTGCACGTGCGCGACCTGATGGCCCTGGAGGGGCAGGCCCGCGCCGGGGACGTGGCCGACGTGGTGCGCGAGGTCCTCAACCTGCCCGAGACAGTGCCGGTGCTGCGGGCGTTGAGCGCCATGCGCGCCGAGAACGCGCACATGGCCATCGTGCGTGACGAGTACGGCGGCACCGCCGGCATCGTGACGTTGGAGGACCTCGTGGAGGAACTGGTGGGGGAGATCACGGACGAGTACGACGTCGTGGTGGCGGGCGGGGGGCCCATCAACCAGCTCGACGGGCTCACCACCCTGGAGGAGTTTGCGGAGCTGACTGGGCTGACGTTGCCGGAGGGCCCCTACGACACGGTGGCGGGCCACTTCATGGCCCAGCTGGGCCGGGTGCCTGAACTGGGGGACAGCCTCACCATTCGCCTCCACAGGACGGACGCGCCCACCGACGCCCCGCCGGAGCCGCTGACGGTCACGGTGACCCACATGGATTCCCGGCGCGCGTCCAGGTTCTCGCTGCGTCGTGAGGCCCGGATGGGGGCGCCGGCGCGGAAGGACGACAGCCATGGATGACGGGCTCGAGCTGCTCACCGGTGACCGGGTGGGCGACCTGCTGCGCGCGGCCGTCTCCCACGCTGGCGGGACATTGCTGAACTGGTCGCTCGACCACGTCGACACCCATCCCGAGCACTCCACCACGGCCACCTACGCGGCCCAGGTGCAGTGGCCCTTCGGTCAGCGTCGCGAACTGCTCGGCGTCAGTGCGCGCAGCGGGGCCCTGGCCGCCTCCGACACCAACGCGGAGATCTTCGCCGACGGCAGCCGTGAGGTGGCCGTGTGGCTCTACCCCGACGATCCCGACCTGCCGGGACTGCGGAGGGCGGCCTATCCCGACCAGCTGGCGGAGCTGTTCAACACCAGTCGTGTCCTGTCCCGGCCAGTGGCAGCCGAGCAGCTGTCGGTGTCCATGATCGGCTACCGTCCGCGTCGCCGGGCCGTGGTCAAGCTGGTGGTCAACGACCCCGCGGAGACCTTCTACATCAAGGTGCTGCGCCCCAAACTCTTCGATGACGTCCTGGGCAAGCACCGGTTGCTCGTGGAGGCGGGCGTGCCGGGGCCAGAAGTGGCGTTGAGCACCGATGACAAGCTGATGGTGCTGCGGGAGTTGCCGGGGCGGTCCTTGGCCCGGGCATTGTTCGAGCCGGGAGACCCCTGCACGGCCGAGGATCTGATCGGGATCCTGGACTCCATGCCGGTGGCGGTGGCAGGCCTCGAACGGCGCCCCCCGTGGGCTGACGCGGTGGCCCACTACGCTTCGATGGTCACCGTCGGCCTGCCGGAAGCGCAACCCGACCTGGACTGGGCCGTGGAGAAGATCACCCAGGGACTGAGCCCCTATCCACCGGGCAACGAACCCACCCACGGCGACTTCCACGAGGGACAGCTCAGGGTTTCCGATGGGCGCGTCGTCGGCATCCTCGACGTGGACACCATCGGCCCCGGGAGGCGTGCCGACGACCTCGCCTGCCTGATCGCCCACCTGTCCACCATCCAGCGCATGAATGCGGAGCAGAAGGCCAAGGTGACCGACCTGCTGGCCCGCTGGGTGCCCGTGTTCGATGAACGGGTGGATCCGATCGAGCTGCGCCTCCGGGCCGCCGCGGTGGTGATTTCGTTGGCCACAGGGCCCTACCGGGGACAGGAGCTCGCGTGGCGTGAAACCACCTGGCAGATGATCCGCTCCGCCCTCGCGCTGGTCCGGCAGGTGGCCTGAAGCCGCGAAGGTTGCGGGACGGTAACGATCGGGGGGTCGAATGGCCGCGATGGGGCCCCCTTCAGTATTCTCGGAAGGCCACATCAAAGAATCGAACAGGAGATTCCGTGAAGCTCAGCTTTATTCGCCTCGCAGCTATTGCAGGCGTGAGTGCGCTTGTGCTCGCC
The DNA here is from genome assembly GCA_964588895.1 of uncultured Tessaracoccus sp. Lineage (GTDB taxonomy): Bacteria > Actinomycetota > Actinomycetes > Propionibacteriales > Propionibacteriaceae > Arachnia. The sequence goes on along the minus strand of CAZPSO010000053.1, from coordinate 7,757 downwards.
GGTTGCGCCGAGCCCCCAGCCACCGAACCCGAACCCGGTCAGGAAACCACCGCAGTCGCCACCGACGCCCCTGACGAGACCGCCGAACCCACCGACGAG
>CAZPSO010000053.1:1969-7558 GCA_964588895.1 uncultured Tessaracoccus sp. | reverse complement strand
CCACCGACGAGCCCACCGGCGACGACGTTGCCACCGGTGACTTCAAGGCGTGCATGGTCTCCGACGACGGCGGCTTCGACGACAAGTCCTTCAACGAAACCGCCCACGCCGGCCTGATGCGTGCCGCCGACGAACTCGGCATCGAGACCAACCAGATCGAGTCGCACGCCGAGTCCGACTTCGCGCCCAACGTCCAGGCGATGATCGACGACAACTGCGACATCGTCGTCACCGTGGGCTTCCTGCTGGCTGATGCCACCGAGGCGGCCGCCACCCAGAACCCCGACGTGAACTTCGCCATCGTCGACTTCGACTCCTTCGAGGGTGTCGACAACGTCCGTGGCCTGCTGTTCAACACCGCGGAGACCTCCTTCCTCGCCGGCTACCTCGCCGCTGCGCAGTCCGCCACCGGCACGGTGGGCACACTCGGTGGTCTCAACATCCCCACCGTGTCCATCTTCATGGACGGTTACGCCCAGGGCGTGGAGCACTACAACGAGATGAAGGGTGCCGACGTGCGTGTGGTCGGCTGGGACGTCGAGGACCAGGACGGCCTGTTCGTGGCCGGTGGCTTCGGTGACGTGGCCGGTGGCCGCAACGCCGCCGAGACCCTGATCGCCCAGGGCGCCGACATCATCTTCCCCGTCGCCGGCCCCGCCGGCGAGGGTGCGCTGCAGGCCGCCCGGGACTCCGGGGGCAACGTGAAGGCCATCTGGGTGGACACCGACGGTTGCGAATCCACCGACTACTGCGACGTCCTCTACACCTCGGTGGAGAAGGCCATGGACGTGGCAGTGTTCGACACGATCGCCGCCGCGCTGGACGGCAGCTTCACCTCCGAGCACTACGTCGGCACCCTGGAGAACGAGGGCACGCAGCTCTCCGACTTCCACGAACTCGACGGTGATGTCTCCGACGAGGTCAAGGCCGAGCTCGAACAGATCAAGGGCGACATCATCTCCGGCGACATCGTCATCACCTCCGAGGCCCAGCCCGTCACCACCGGCTGAGTTTCACGCATCATGGGTGTGGGCTGACCGAGCGATTCGGTCAGCCCACAGCCATGTCGAGAACCGCTACGATCTTGCCAACAGCCAGCGCGGGCTCCCTCGTCGGTGCAGGGCGATGCGTCAGGAGGAAAAAGAGACTTGACAACCGAAACCACCACCGCCGCCGATGAAGTCCTGCGGCTGGACGGGATCACCAAACGTTTCGGATCGCTGACTGCCAACGACTCCATCACCCTGGAGCTGGTGCCGGGACGCATCCACTGCCTCCTCGGCGAGAACGGGGCGGGCAAGTCCACCCTGATGAACATCCTCTACGGCCTGCTCCAGGCCGACGAGGGCGCCATCTCCATCGGCGGCAGCCAACTGGCACTCGAGAACCCGCGGCAGGCGATGGCCGCCGGGATCGGCATGGTCCACCAGCACTTCATGCTGATTCCCGTGTTCACCGTGGCCGAGAACCTCGTGCTCGGCAACGAACCCGGCGCGGCCGGGCTGCTGGACCTGAACGCTGCCCGCAAGCTGGTCACCGAACTCTCGGAGCGCTACAAACTGGGCGTCGACCCTGACGCGCTGGTGGAGGACCTGCCGGTGGGCATCCAGCAGCGCGTCGAAATCCTCAAGGCCCTGGCCAGCGATGCCAAGTACCTGATCTTCGACGAGCCCACGGCCGTGCTCACTCCGCAGGAGATCGACGAACTGATGGCCGTCATGCGCACCTTGCGCGACGAGGGTCGCGCCATCTGTTTCATCACCCACAAGCTGCGGGAAGTACGGGCGGTGGCCGACGACATCACCGTGATCCGGCGCGGCAAGGTGGTCGGACATGCGGAACCCGGGGCCACCGAGGGGGAACTTGCCGAAATGATGGTTGGGCGCGCCGTCCTGCTGCAGGTGGAGAAGGACGAGGTCGCCACCCAGGGGGACCGCCTGGTGCTCGAGCGCGTGAGCGTGGCCAATGCCGCGGGCGCCATCGTGGTCGACGCGGTGGACCTGGCCGTGGCCGGTGGCGAGATCGTGTGCGTGGCGGGGGTGCAGGGCAACGGCCAGACCGAACTCGCATCGGCCCTGCTGGGCATCATGCCCGTGATGGACGGCACCATCACCCTCGACGGCAAGGACATCACCCACTACTCCCCGCGCAGGGCGATTGACGCCGGCATCGGCTTCGTACCGGAAGACCGCAAACGGGACGGGTTCGTCGGAGAGTTCAGCGTCGCCGAAAACCTGATCCTGAACCGCCCGCACAAGTTCGCCGCAGGACCGGCCCTGCAACTCGGCACGATCCGCCGCAACGCCGATGACCGGATCGAGGAGTTCGACATCCGGACCGGCTCGAGTTCCCAGCCGGTGTCGTCGTTGTCCGGGGGCAACCAGCAGAAGGTGGTCCTGGCGCGCGAGCTCTCCCGCCCGCTGAGCCTGCTGATCGGCAACCAGCCCACCCGAGGCGTCGACGTCGGCGCCATCGAGTTCCTGCACAAGCGGATCATCGAGGAACGGGACCGGGGCACCGCGGTGCTGATCATCTCCACCGAACTGGACGAGGTGGATTCGCTGGCCGACCGGATCGCCGTGATGTACCGCGGACGGATCGTCGGGGTGGTCCCAGCGCACACGCCCCGCGAGGTGCTGGGCCTGATGATGGCCGGCATCGGTTACGAGGAGGCCCAGGCGGCTGCGGCCAAGGAGGACGTCGATGACTGAGGACAAGGCCCTCGAGCAGCTGGCACCCACCCCCACCAGCGAGAACCTCGGCCGCAGGCAGTTGGTCAGGCAGCTGGTGGTCACCGCGGTGGCGTTCGTGCTGGCCTTCATCACCGGAGCCGTGGTGATGATCCTGGCCGACCAAGACGTGCTGCGCACCTTCGCATACTTTTTCAACCAACCCGGTGATGCCCTGGCAGCTTCGTGGGACAAGATCAGCTCGGCCTACGGGGCGCTGCTGCGCGGATCCGTGGGCTCGGTCAGGGCCCTGACCGAGACCACCGCCCAGGCCGCGCCGCTGATCTGTGCGGGTCTTGGCGTGGGCCTGGCGTTCCGCGCCGGCCTCTTCAACATCGGTGGTCAGGGGCAGGCCATCTGGGGTGCAATTTTCGGCGCCTGGATCGGGTTCACGGTCACCGGCCTGCCCATGTTCCTGCACATCCCGCTCGCGCTGCTCTGCGCCATCACCGCCGGCGCCCTGTGGGGCGGCATCGCAGGCTTCCTGAAAGCCAAGGCCGGCGCGCACGAGGTCATCGTGACCATCATGCTGAACTGGATCGGGATCAAGATGTTGCTGTTCCTGCTCAGCACCCCGATGCTGCAGGCACCCGGCCGCCGGGACCCCATCGCCCCCATCCTGGAGTGGTCGGCCACGTTCCCGCGGGTGGCGGGAACCCGGCTCCATCTGGGGTTCTTCCTCGCGCTGCTGGCCGCCTTCCTCGTCTGGTGGATGCTGGAACGCTCCTCGCTCGGCTTCCGGCTGCGCGCCGTGGGGTTCAACCCGCATGCCGCGGAGACCGCCGGCATCAACGTCTCCCGGATCACGATCATCGCCATGGCATTCGCCGGAGGTCTGGCTGGCCTGGCAGGGGCGCAGATGGCCATGGCGCCCACCATGCTGACCGGATACCCCACCGCCCTGTCACTGGGCATCGTCGGTTCCGTGGGCTTCGACGCCATCACCGTGGCCCTGCTGGGCAGGTCCAAACCACTGGGCATCGTCCTGGCGGGGCTCCTCTTCGGCGCGCTCAAGGCCGGTGGCCTGACCATGCAGGCCCAGGCGGGCACTCCCCAGGAACTCATCAGCCTGATCCAGGCGCTCATCGTGCTGTTCGTCGCCGCCCCGGCATTCGTCCAGTGGCTGGTGCCGATCCTCAAGGAGAGACGACCTGCCCGTTCCAAGCCGAAGGCGGTGACGGCATGACCGCCACACCACGCGAGAAGGTCCCGACCAAGGTGGACGACGGCCGCCGGGTGGAACCCCGGGAGACACGCATCCAGCGCATCTCCACCGGTGTGCTGCTGGCCGTCATCGGCCTGGGACTGGTGATCGCCACCTTCTACTCCCAGGGTGATGCCCGCATCGCGCTGTCCGATGCGTTCGACACCGTGCAGCTGCCCACCCTGGTGATGCCCGGCATGTTCACGGTTGGCTTCTGCGCCGTCCTGGTGTTGGCGTCCTCCGGCGGGTTCCTCTCCGGCAGGTTGCGCGGGAGGTGGGCTGGCCTGGTGGGTGCAGTAGCCGGCCTTGCGCTCCTGTTGGGCTTCATCGCCTGGGCGGCCTCCGACAGCACTGGTGTGTTCACGCTGACCAACCAGCTACGCGGCACCATCAACGTCGCCACCCCGCTGGTCTTCGGGGTGCTGTGCGGGGTGCTCTCCGAGCGGGCCGGTGTGGTCAACATCGCCATCGAAGGGCAGTTCCTGACCGCCGCGTTCGCCGCGGGCATCACGGGCTCGATCACCAAGTCGCTGTGGGCGGCGCTGGTTGCCGCCATCCTGGCCGGTGTCATGATGGCGGCGGTGCTGGCCGTGTTCGCCCTGAAGTACCTGGTGGACCACGTCATCCTGGGCGTGGTGATCAACCTGTTGGCCTCCGGTCTGACCGGGTTCATGTTCAAACAGCTCGTGCAACCCAACCTGGCCCTGTACAACCAGGTGCCGATCATGCCTCGACTGCCGATACCCGTGCTGTCACAGATTCCCTTCTTCGGGCACATCTTCTTCAACCAGACGGCACTGGTCTACATCGCCTACCTCGCGGTTCCCATCGTGTGGTTCATGTTGTTCAGGACCAAGTGGGGCCTGCGCGTGCGATCGGTGGGGGAGCACCCGCACGCCGCCGACACCGTCGGCATCAACGTGGTGCGCACCAAGTTCCAGTCCGTCCTTCTGGGAGGCGTGGCCGCCGGCCTGGGAGGCGCCTTCTTCACCATCGGCTCCACCGGCGGCTTCCAGGCCGACCTGACCGTCGGCAACGGCTTCATCGCACTGGCCGCCGTGATCATGGGGCGCTGGCACCCGGTGCTGGGGGCCATGATGGCGTTGTTCTTCGGTTTCGTGACCCAGTTGGGCCAGAACATCAACCCGCTCGGGGCCCCCGTGCCGTCAACCTTCCTGGAGATGCTGCCCTACGTCGCCACCATCATCGCGGTGGCCGGGCTGGTGGGTCGCGTCCGGGCTCCCGCCGCCGACGGCGCCCACTTCGTGAAGAACTGACGTGGAGGTCGACTTCGAGTCCCTGCGGGCGGCTGCCATCGAGGCGGCCGCCCGGGCCTACGTGCCGTACTCGAACTACCCCGTGGGGGCCGCTGCGCTGGTGGACGACGGCCGGGTGGTGGTGGGCTGCAACGTGGAGAACGCCGGCTACGGCGTGACCCTGTGTGCCGAGTGCGGTCTGGTCTCCGAACTTGTGGTGGGCGGCGGCGGCCGTCTGGTTGCGTTCACCTGCGTCAACAAGCTGGGGGAGATCATCATGCCCTGCGGGCGCTGTCGCCAGTTGCTGTTCGAGCACGGAGGCCCCGGGCTGGTGATGGAGACCCCGCGGGGCATCAGGACCCTTGACCAGGTCTTCCCCCAGGCCTTCGGCCCCGACGAC
>CAZPSO010000053.1:0-1869 GCA_964588895.1 uncultured Tessaracoccus sp. | reverse complement strand
ACACCGGTTGGGGATGGCGACGTATAGGAAGAACAAGGTCCTGGGGTTCAGGCGGGCTCGGGGATGCGCCGGGGAAGGCGGATGTGGTCCCCACGTCGGATGTGGCCCCCGAGGACCCGACGGGTGTGCTCCCAGGTGTCCCACACCTGGCGATGGCTCAGCCGTAGCACGTCGTAACCCAGTTCCCGGGCCCGCAGGTCGCGGCGAAGGTCGTCGATGTGTTGTTCTCCCGTGTGGTGCGCCTGGCTGTCGCACTCGATGATGAGCGACTTGCCGACCAGGAGGTCCACGGTGCCGATGCCGCCGATGCGGACCTGGGGTCGCACGCCCACCCGTCGCGACTGGAAGAACAGCCTCACGCGCGTTTCGCTGCCGGACTGGGAGTTCGGCATGAAGTACCTCGCCGCCGCCCTGGTGCGCTCCGGGGCGGCGGCCAGCAGCTTCCTGGCCGTGTGTCGGCTCACCAGTTCCTTGTTCACGGCATCCTCCAGGAGCACGAGCACGGTCTCCACGCCGTGGCGGTGCACCACGTGCGCAAGGCAGTCGAGGAGCGGGAACACGGCCTGCTTGAACTGCGGACCGGCGATGGGGTGAAACTGAATCCCGGTTTGCGGAGCCTGCCCGCAGCCTGCGCCGACGATGACGTGGACGTCGTCACCGGGCAACGACCACAGCCCGTGCAACCGGCACCCCGTCACACATCCCACGCGGCCCCCCGCCTGGATGGCGCTAATCGCTTCGAGGCTGGCTGCGGGACGGGCATACCACCCGCGTCTCACCCGGGTCAGTTCACCCGTGGCCATCGCGGCCCGGATGGCCAACCGGCTCATTCCCTGCGCCTTGAGCTGGCGCGTGGGGACCACTCCGAAGTTCAGCATGCCGGGTAGCTTGGTCTGGTGGTGACGTCGCGTCACCGGTGCGGGGGCGACGGACAACACTCAACCCCACGGGGACCACACCTCCCCCAACGGGGGAGGCACCGGAGCCTCATCGGCCACCAACCCCGCCATCCATCCTGCCGTGACCTTGTTCTCTGACTGCGTCGCCATCCCCAACCGGTGTGGCGACCCATGCAGAGAACAAGGGTCTTCGGGGTCCCGGGGCGGGGGGTCAGTCGAGGTCGAGGAGGCTGAGGACGTCGCCACCGGACAGGGGGGCGGTGGCATCGCCGGTGTCGGAGACGACGGCGCGGAACAGCTGGCGCTTGTGCTCCTGGTGGGCGACGACCTTGTCCTCGATGGTCCCGGCGGAGACCAGTCGGTAGACGAAGACCTTCTTGTCCTGGCCGATGCGGTGGGTGCGGTCGATGGCCTGGGCCTCGGCCGCGGGGTTCCACCATGGGTCCAGGATGAACACGTAGTCGGCCTCGGTGAGGGTCAGGCCGAAACCACCGGCCTTCAAGGAGATCAGGAACAGCGGGTCGTCCCCGGAACGGAACTCCTCGATCCGCCCCGCCCGGTCGCGGGTGGCGCCGTCGAGGTAGACCGAGTTCAGCCCCGCGGCAGCCAGCCGGTCCCGCGCCATGCGCAGGAAGCTGGTGAAGCTGCTGAAGACCAGGGCACGGTGGCCCTCGGCGACGATCTCGCCCGCCATGTCCACCAACAGGTCGAGTTTGGTGGCGGAGGCCTTCGAGTCGGGATCCACCAACTGCGGTGCAAGGCTCAACTGGCGCAGCCGGGTGAGGGAACGCAGGATGGTGAACCGGTTGGCCCGCATGTCGGAGACCAGACCCAATACTTCACGGCGCACCGCCGTCAGGTGCTGCTCGTAGAGCCGGCGGTGGCCCGGCGCCAGGTCCACGCGCACCATCTGCTCCTGCTTGGGGGGCAGTTCGCTGGCCACCTGCTCCTTGGTGCGACGCAGCACCAG
>CAZPSO010000052.1:0-12322 GCA_964588895.1 uncultured Tessaracoccus sp. | reverse complement strand
GCATTGCCATGGCCGGCGAACAGGGGCGCGGGAAACGCTCGCGCATCCACGGCCGGCTGTGGACCCCGTATTTGTTCCTCGCTCCGTATCTGCTGCTGTTCGTCGCCTTCGTGGTGTGGCCGGCCTTTTACGGCGTCTGGATGAGCCTGCACGAATGGGACTTCGTCCTGTTGAACAAGCCGTGGGTGGGAGCCGAGAACTACCTGGCCCTGCTCAACCCCGAATCCGTGCAGTACCGGCCGTTCTGGCGGGGCATGAGTGCCACTGGAATCTTCACGGTGTTCTCGGTTCCCCTGCTGATCGTGCTCCCCCTGGGACTCGCGCTGCTCCTGCACCGCGAGTTCCCGGGGCGCACCTTCTTCCGGGCCGTCTACTTCGCGCCCTACGTGCTGGGCGTCGCGGTCATCGGTCTGATGTGGCGCTACCTGCTGGATGGCAACTTCGGGATGGTCAACCACCTCTTCGGGCTGAACATCCAGTGGACCACCACCCAACCGTGGGCGTGGATCGGTCTGGTGGGGGTGACGGTGTGGTGGACCATCGGTTTCAACACCATCATCTACCTGGCCGGACTGGGTGACATCCCATTGGAGCACTACGAGGCCGCCTCGCTCGATGGTGCCTCCACGTGGCAGAAGTTCTGGTACGTGACGCTCCCCGGGTTGCGCCCGGTGCTGATCTTCATCATGATCACCACCACGCTGGCCAGCGCCAACATGTTCGGCCAGTCCTACCTGATCACCCAAGGCGGGCCGACGGAGTCCACCCGCACGGCGATCATGGTGATCACCCAAACGGCGTTCTCTCAGAACCGTCCCGGTCAGGCGGCCGCCATGAGCTACATCCTCGCCCTGTTCCTGGCCCTGATCTCCATCGGCAACTTCTGGCTGATGCGCGACAAGGACCTGGCGCGAGAACGGCGGGACCGCAACCGGGCAAGGAGGGTCAAGTCATGAGGAAACCCACCCGCAACCCGTTCTTCTGGCTTCTGCTGCTGGGCCTGACGGCCATCTTCATCGGGCCCCTGGTGCTGATCCTGCTCACGTCGTTCAAGCCGACGGTGGAAGCCCAGACGGTGCCGCCCCGGATCCTGCCGCAGGAGTGGACGCTGCGCGCCTACGAACGGTTGTTCTTCATCGACCAGGCCTCGCCCGTGCTGCGCTGGTTCGTCAACTCCATGGTGGCGGCCACGCTGCATGCACTGCTCGTGGTCACGGTCGCCTCCCTGGCCGCGTACGCCCTGGCCCGCATGAACTTCCCCGGCAAGAACGTCATCTTCGGCATCATCATTTCCACGATGCTCGTGCCGGGGTTCGTTTTCCTGATCCCCAACTTCGAGACCCTCAACCGGTTGGCATGGCTCGACACCCTGACCGCCATCATTGTGCCCGGCGCAGCCGGGGCATTCGGGGTGTTCTTCATGCGCCAGTTCTTCCTGGCGTTGCCCATCGAACTGGAGGAGAGCGCCCGGATCGACGGTGCCGGCTCGCTGCGCACGTTCTTTTCCATCGTGCTGCCCAATGCCCGGTCCGCTGCGGTGACCCTGTTCATCATCGCGTTCCTCGCCAACTGGAACGACTTCATCTGGCCGCTGTACGTGTTGTTCAGCGACTCGATCCTGACGTTGCCCGTCGGCCTGACCCGCCTCCAGGGCGCCTACACCATCGACTACCCGGTGGTCATGGCCGGCGCCATGGTGGCCGCCGTTCCCGTGCTCATCATCTACTCGTTCGTGCAGCGCTACATCATCACCGGTGTGGCAAGCACCGGCGTCAAGGGGTGAGGATCCAGTGCCCAGAGCTTCGAGACTGACCCTGGCCCTGTGCGTGGCAGCGGGCTTGCTGCTGGCCGGCTGTGGAACCCAGGACCCACCCCAGACCCAGGAGACCCAGATGCCAATGGAGGACCCCACCCCGGAACCCACGTCGGAGCCCCCCGAGACAGAGGCCGGCCCGCAGGAGGGGTTCACCAACCCGGTCTACCCGTACAACTTCCCCGATCCGCAGATCCTGACCCGGGACGAGGGCGGGTACATGGCGATCGCCACCAACGGCAACGGCCAGAACGTGCAACGCCTTGACAGCCAGGACATGGTGACCTGGGAGCCCGGCGATGACGTCCTGCCGAGCCTTCCGCAATGGTCCTACCCCGGCAAGGTGTGGGCTCCGGAGATCATCCGTTGGACTGACGACACCTATCGGCTCTACTACACCACCCGGTCGCCGGACCCGGAGGTGCAGTGCATCTCGGTGGCGTCGTCGGATTCTCTGGAGGGCCCCTACGAGGATGCCAGCGACGGGCCGATGATCTGCGAGACGGAGGAGGGTGGCTCCATCGATCAGTCCCCGTTCGTTGCTTCCGACGGCACCGCCTGGCTGTACTGGAAGAACGACGGCAACGCCATCGGCGTCGACACGTGGATCCGTGTGCAGCAGCTCACCGACGACGGCCTGGGCGTCACGGGTGGAATCACCGACCTGCTCCAGCAGGACCTCCCGTGGGAGGCGGAGCTGGTGGAGGGTCCGGTGGTGGTGGAGATCGACGGGCTGTTCCACATGTTCTACTCCGGCAACGGGTACTGGTCCAGCAACTACGCCGTCGGCCATGCCACCGCACCCAGTCCGACCGGGCCGTTCACGAAGTCGGGAGATCCCGTCCTGGTGGCCAACGACGTGGCGTCCGGACCGGGCCACAACCACATGATCGAGGTGGACGGCCGGTGGTGGACGGTCTACCACGCGTGGGAGCCGGGCTTCGAGGGGATGGATGCCATTGGTCGGCAGATGTGGTTGTCCGCAGTGGACTTCGACGGTGCCACCGTCACCATCCAGCCGCCGATGGTGGACAATCCCCTCCGCCCGGGGGAGTGAGGTCCTTACCGGCGTCTGCAGACGCGACGCCATCGGCCAAGACGATCATGGAATTGGCGTCGACGTCGTAGTAGTCGACGTCGGCGCCACTTCCATCTTGCGTCAGGCCTCGGACTTGAGAGCCTGACCCCACTTGAGGACACCGGAGGTGTTCATCACACCGCGGCGGTAGATCCGCTCGCCCACCCAGATGGCCACCACCATGAAGGCGGAGACCAGGGCCAGGGCGATGATGGCGTCCACCCAGGTGGCCTCACCCTCCAGGATCTGCCGCGGCATCATGATGCTGGACAGGATGGGCACGTAGGCGAGTACCTTCGCCGCGGCGCCGGTGGCGGTGAAGCCTGCTACGTAGGCGATGAGGATCAGCATGGTCAGCGGCATCGTGGCATTGCTGAGGTCTTGCACCCGCGTCGCCATGGCGCCGGTGGCGGCCCACAGACAGGCCAGGGCGGCGAAGCCGAACAGGAAGAACACGATGAACCAGCCGAGCGAGGGCGCCAGCATCGGCAGCAGCGACGCGAACTCAGTCTGCGTCAAGGCGATGACGGAGACAGCCAGCAGGAGGACCAGCTGGCCGAGCGCCATGATGGAGTTGCCCACCACCTTGCCCCACAGCAGTTGCCGCACGGGAATGGCGGCCACGAGAATCTCGACGATGCGGGACTCCTTCTCCTCCACTACGGACTGCGCGATCTGCAGGCCGTAGGTGAGTGCCGACATCATGAACAGCAGCGCGAAGACCACACCGGCGATGAACGCAACCATGGCCATGTCATCGCCGGCCTCGGCGAGTGAGGTCACGGTCATGTCCGTGCCGGAGTACAGGTCCGGCAGGTCGACACCCAGACGTTCGGCGTTCTCCTCGAGCATGATCATCTCGATGGCCTGCTGGAACAGGCCGACGCTGATGTTCATGGAGTCCTCGACGATGGCCTCCCAGCCGTCCGCGGTGCGCTGGAGGGCCATGTCGGCGTCGCCGTCGGAGACCGCGTCGCGTAGACCGTCGGGCTCCACGCGGATGGTCTCCAGGGTCATGTCGGGCGACATCTCGCCGGCCACCTGCACCACGTTGGCGCTCTCGTCATCGGCGACGGCGATGGTGGACTGGCTGAAGGTCCCGCCGAAGAAGAACGAGGCCGCGAACGCCAGGACAACCACCAGCAGGGTGACGATGGTGGAGATCCAGAACGCCTTGTCGGTGAGTTTCGCCATCATCTCGCGACGCGCGACGATGGTCCATGGGCGCTTGGGCACGGAGTAGCTCATCGGGTGACCTCCCGGTAGATGTGGCTCAGGGGACGCTCCACGGGGCCGAAGTTGCGTACAGGGCCGCGTCGCAGGGCCTCGTGCAGCACGGACTGCTCCGTGGTGGGGGAGTCGAACTGCACGGAGGCCTCGTTGTTGTCGATGTCCAGGACGGTGACTCCCGGGTGCTGGCGCAGCCAGCCGAGGTCGTTCTCGGAAACGATCTGGTGGTGGCGCTGGGCGGTGGCCTTCAGATCAGCCACGCTGCCGCTGGCCACCAGGTCCCCCTTGTGAAGGATGATGATGTGGTCACAGAGGCGCTCCACCAGGTCGAGCTGGTGGGAGGAGAACAGGACGGGCACCCCGCGCGCGGTGAACGTGTTGAGGATCTGGAACATCTCCTCGACGGCGTCGGGGTCCAGGCCGCTGAAGGGCTCGTCGAGCACCAGGCCTTCGGGCTGGGCCATCACGGCGGCGGCGATCTGGACGCGCTGCTGGTTGCCCAGCGACAGTTCCTCGAGCTTGTCCTTCAGGCGCTCACCCAGCCCGAAGCGCTGCATCAGCTCCGTGGCGGCGGACCTTGCCTCCGCGGCGGGCATCCCGTAGAGCTCGCCCAGGTACATGAGCTGCCGCAGCACCGGCTGCTTGGGGTAGAGGCCACGCTCCTCTGGCATGTACCCGATTCGTGCGCGCACCTCGCGCGTGATGGGCTGGTTGTTCCACAGCACTTCGCCACGTGTGGGTGCCAGCAGTCCCATGATCATGCGCATGGTGGTGGTCTTCCCGGCGCCGTTGCCCCCCACGAATCCGGTGAACGATCCGGCTGGGACGTTGAAGGTGACATCGTTGACGGCAGTCAGGTCACCGAAGACCCGGGTCAGATTGCGAACTTGAAGCATATCCACTCCTTTCACCATCAAGGATCCCGCTCCAACGGGGTTCGGCACATCAGTCGGCGAGCGGAAATCTCTGAGAGACGACTCCTCCTCGAGGCGGAGCAGGCCCTCCGCCGCGCGGTTTCCCCGGTGGCGTGGCATCTCTACTTCGGTGACTGAGCGGGAGGCACGAAGTGATGAGCGCCGACGTGTCGAGGCGGACTACCTGCTGTCCGAGGAACACAAACAGGCCAGGAAGAACCTGTTCAACCGTTCGACGATGCTCTTCATCCCGCTGCAGTGGTGGGCAATCGTCATCGCGGCCATCGGCGTGGCCGCCCTCATCCAGGGCTGACCATGCGTCGGCTGCGTTAGAGTCCGACGGCGTCGGCGCCGTACTCCGCCTGCTCCCGGGTGAAGCCCTCGTACTCCAACTGGCCGATCAGGCCCGAGCGGGAGAAGGACGTGAAGTCCAGGTAGCTTTCCGCGGAGAGGGCTGCCTGTTCGTTCCAGTCCACCATGATGTTCTCAACGGCGAACGTCGCCTGCTCGGTGGTGAACTCCTCATACTCGAGTTGCCGGATGAGGCCGGAGCGCGAGAAAGCGGAGAATTCCAGATAGTTCTCCGCTGAAGCGACCGCCTGCTGGTTCCAGTCCACCTCGATGCTGTCGACAGCGAACGTGGCATCCTCCGTGGAGAAGCCCTCGAACTCAAGTTGGCTGATGAGGCCCGGGCGGGAAAAGGCAGTGAAGCCGAGGTAGTTGGTGGCCGATCGGATGGCTTGTTCCTGGGAGACCGTCACGTCGGGCTCGGCTGGTTCTTCGACGGGTACCTCGACCGGCTCAGCAGCGGGCTCTGGCTCGTCGTCGACCAGCGCCTGCTCCACCTCAGGTTCGACTTCCTCCTCCACCACATGCTCCTCGGGAGTGACCTGTTCCTCGGGAGTAACCGCCGGCTCAGTGGGGTCGGCCGACGGCGTCTCTGCCACCAGCGGTTGCGTCGCCGTAGGCGCGGGTGCAGCGACCTCGGTGTCGTCTCCACCCAGCTGCGACAGAACACCCACCGCCAACACGAGCAAAGCGGGGATCACGATTCGCTTCTTCTTGAACCACGGTTTCTTCGGAGGCAGGGTGTCCATCTGGGCCTGCGAATAACCGGTTCCGCCCCGGACTGGATCCTGCCCGTAACCTGCGGCTGAGCCCGGTGCGTAGCCTGCCTCGCTCGGGGCCGATCCCTGGGCATAGCCGGCTCCGGCAGATGCCTGGCTTTGCAGATATTCGGGCCCGGCGGGTGGCGGGCCCTGCGTCCACTGGACGCCGTCCCAATACCGTTGGGTGCCGTCGGGATGCTGGTACCAGCCAGCTGGATGCTGTGTCATGAGTTCCCCCTTGAACTGACTTCGTACCCATGACCATACGGTCAGGCTCTGACAGTCGTGACGGGGGCGGCCTTAACGGGAGCCGAAAGGCTGGTCAGGACAGAAGTGGCTGCGACGTCGACCAACCACCACGTTGGAGCCACTTCCATCTTCGCCGCATTCAGCGGAGAGAGTTGCCGGGGTCTACGCCAGACCGTGTTCGAAGGCGTGGACCACGGCTTGGACACGGTCGCGGACGCCCAGCTTGGACAGGCAGGAAGACACGTGCGACTTCACCGTCGCCTCGCCCAGGAACAGCTCCTTGGCGATCTCGCCGTTGGACAGTCCCCGGGCCATCAACACCAGCACCTCGCGCTCCCGGTCCGTCAGGCGGGCGATCCCGGGGGAGGGCTCCGTGGGACGAGGGGCGCTGGTCACCGCTCGGCTGATCACCCGGCGGGTCACCTCTGGGGCCAACAGGGCACCGCCGGCGGCCACGGTGCGGATCGACTCCAGCAGGTTCTCGGGCTCCGTGTTCTTCAGCAGGAATCCGGCGGCACCGGCCTGCAGCGCCTCGAAGAGGTAGTCGTCGCGGTCGAAGGTGGTCAGGATCACCACTTCGGGGGCCTCGGGCAGGGCGCGGATGGCAGCGGTGGCCTCGATGCCGTTCATCACCGGCATCTCGATGTCCATCAGGCACACGTCCACCCGCTTGGCCCGCACCGCGTCGAGTGCCTCCTGGCCGTTGGCGCACTGGCCCACCAGTTCGATGTCGTCTTCCACGCTCAACATCAGCGCGAATGCCTGTCGCACGAGTGATTGGTCGTCGGTGAGCAGGACGCGGATCATGAAGCTCCTCAGCTGAAGGGGATGGTGGCCAGCACGCGGTAGCCCTTGTCGGGGCGTGGGCCCATCTGGGTGGTGCCGCCCAGGGCGGCGACGCGTTCGCGGATGCCGATGTGTCCCACGCCGGAGCCGCTGGTGTCGTGGAGTGGGCGTCCGTCGTCCAGGATCTCCACCTGCGCGTCGTCGTCCCCGACGCGCAGTGTCACTCGGGCGGACCGGGCGGAGGAGTGGCGTCGCACGTTGCTGAGGGCCTCCTGGATCACCCGGTACAGGGTGGCGGCCTGGGTGGCGGAGACCTGGTCGGGGGGCCCGACGGTGGTGTGCGCGACGTCCAGGCCCATGGCGCGGAACTCGTCGTAGAGCGAGGGCAGGGAGTCGAGGTCGGGGCGGGAGACGTCGCTGTCCATGTCGCGCAGGGATCCAACGATCACCTGCAGTTCCTGCACTGTCTGCCGCGACGACTGCTCCACGTCCTTCAGGGCCCCCGCCGCCGCCTCGGGCTTCTTCTCCATCGTCCGACGCGCGGCCGCGGCCTGGATGCCGATCAGGGCAACGTGGTGGGCGACGGAATCGTGCAGTTCGCGGGCGATGCGCAGGCGCTCGTCAAGGATGGCCTTCTCGGACAGTTGCCGGCCCTGCTCCTGGATGACCCCCCTGGAGGCCAGCAGTTCGGCCTCGTCGCGGGCTTTGAGCCACGCGTTGCGCCCCAGCCAGGTGGCGGCGCCGAAGTAGGCCACGTTGAGGGCCACGTTGTAGAGGACGTACACGGGCTCGGGGACGTCGAGGTCCTGCATGAAAATCACGTCACGGCCCAGGCTGAGGATGATCCACACGGTCATGGTGAGCAGCACCGCCAGCGTCGCCCACATCAGGGCCTCGCGGTTCTTCGCCCAGGCCATGGCGGAATAGAGCGCCAGGAAGTACACCACCTGCATGCCGGCCTGGATGGCCACCACGAACAACAACTCGCCGCTGACCACGAAGTGGACGCCGGTCAGCAGCAGCAGGACCAGGACGGGGAAGCGGCGACGCAAGGCCAGCAGGACGCCGGCCACGACGATGGCGAACATTGCCCACTCGAGGTGGGCGTCGAGGTCTTCCCCGCCGACGTCCTTCATGACCCACGCGCCCAGGGCGCTGAGCAGCGTCAGGAACGCCGCCAGCAGGGCATCGCGCCGCCACGCGTCGGCGGGGACGTCGCGGACGAAGGCCTCGTCGAGGCCGAAGAGCTGTCTCACCAGGAGGCCCGAACGGGGCGCCCTTCCTCGTACCCGGAGGCCGACTGGATCCCGACGGTGGCCCGCTCCGCGAACTCGGGCAATGAGCGCGCGCCCGCGTAAGTGAACGAGGAGCGCACCCCGGCGGTGATCCAGTCCAGCAGGTCCTCCACGCCGGGGCGCTCCGGGTCCAAGTACATCCGCGAGGAGGAGATGCCCTCCTCGAACAGGGACGCCCGGGCCCGTTCGAACGCGGTCATCTCCCGGGTGCGTTGCCTCACCGCCCGTGCAGAGGCCATCCCGAAGGATTCCTTGTAGGGGCGGGACTCATGGTCGAGCAGCTGGTCGCCGGTGGATTCGTGGGTCCCTGCGAACCAGGACCCGATCATCACCGAACCCGCGCCCGCGGCGAGGGCCAAGGCAACGTCGCGGGGGTACTTGACCCCGCCGTCGGCCCACACCGACTTGCCCACTTCCGCAGCCGCAGCCGCGCACTCCAGGACGGCAGAGAACTGGGGGCGTCCCACCCCGGTTTGCATCCGGGTGGTGCACATGGCGCCAGGGCCAACGCCCACCTTGAGGATGTCCGCGCCGGCGTCCACCAGGTCGCGCACGCCGTCGGCGGTCACCACATTGCCGGCCACGATCAGGATCCGACGCCCGGTGGTGGATTCGAACTCGTCACAGACCTTGCGGGCGCCGGCCAGCGCGTTCAGCATCTTGTCCTGGTGCCCGTGGGCGGTGTCCATCACCAGCACATCGGCCCGGGCATCAAGAGCGGCGCGGACCTTCGCGGGCACGTCCCCGTTGATGCCGACGGCCACGCCCACCCGCAGGTTGCCCTCGTGGTCCAGGGCAGGGCTGTAGATGCGGGACCTCAGCGCGCCCTTGCTGGTCATGATGCCGGCCAGGCGACTGTCACCGCCGATGGCCACGGCCACCTTCTGGTGCTGGGCGGAGAGGGTGTCGAAGACGCTCTCGGGGTCGGCGTCGGCGGAGACCAGGGTGACGTCCTGGGTCATCACGTCGCGGGCCTGCGCGAACCGGTCGGCGCCCTGCGCGTCGCGGGGGCTGACCAGGCCCACCACCTGCCCGTCGTCCACCACCACCGCGATGCCGTGGGAGCGCTTGTAGATCAGCTGGAGAGTCTCGCCGACCGTGGTGTCGCGCTCCACGGTGACGGGAGAGTCGAAGACGGTGTGGGCCGCCTTGACCTTGTCGATGGAGCGGGAGACCTTGTCGATGGGGATGTCCTGCGGGAAGATCGCCAGCCCGCCACGACGCGCCATGGTCTCCGCCATCCGTCTGCCGGAGACCGCGGTCATGTTGGCGGCCACCAGCGGAAGGGGGGTGGCAAGGCCGTCGGAGGACGTCAAGTCGACGTCCAGCCGCGAGACCACGTCGGAGCGGCTGGGGACCATGAACACGTCCGAGTAGGTCAGGTCATGGGCGGGGGTTGAGTTGAGGAAACGCACGCGGCCATTGTTCCACAGCCCCCTGCACTATCAATGGGCCTCGAGCCGTCCATGTGCCCTGGTCGCCTCAGTCTGGGCGGGCGGACTGGCCCTGGCCGGAGTCAAGGGTCCCACCGGCCAGACCCGCCCCCGGGGGCCCTTGTTCTCTGTCCGTGTCGCCACACCGGTTGGGGATGGCGTCCCATGGAGAGAACTACGTCCCTTCCGACCCTGCAGCCGCGCTCTGGCAGGATTTCCGAATGGGAGCAAACGAAGTCGAGCCAGCCATCCTGGACTGGTACACCAACGTGGAGGACGAGGGCGCCCGTCTGATGCGCTCGCCGCACAACCGGGTGGAGCGCGAGCGTACCCGCGAGCTCATTGGCCGCCTGCTCGGGGACGGCAGCCTCCAAGTCATCGACGTCGGCGGTGCCACCGGGGTCCACGCCGGCTGGCTGGCTGAACTCGGCCACCGTGTCACCCTGGTGGACCCGGTCCCCTCGCACGTGGAGACCGCCGGGGAGCTGGATGGCGTAGCAGCGGTGCTCGGCGACGCGCGTGCCTTGGCCTTCGCCGAGGACAGCTTCGAGGTTGGGCTCGCCCTTGGCCCTCTGTATCACTTGGCCAGCCGGGATGACCGCGTCCTCGCCCTGCGGGAATTGGCCCGCGTCGTGCGGCCGGGTGGTGGGCTGATGGCGGCGGCGATCGGTCGTTACAGCTTCCTGGCCGAGTTCGTCCTGGCCGGCGATTTCCGCGGTGACACCGCACAAGGGCTGGTCCGTGTCCACCGCACGGGTGAGAACCCCGACGGGCCCGGCTTTCCCTTGCGTCACTCCCACCTGGCCGACGAGCTGCACGATGAGGCTCGTGACGCTGGTTGGTGCGACGTGGTGACGCTGGGCATCGAGGGCCCCCTCGGGGTTGCAGTGAACTTGGTCCCACCCGAGCGTGCTGACGAGGTGGTCGCCCAAGCCTGCGACCTCGCGCGGTACTTGGAGGCCGACCCCCGGGCGATGGACCTGTCTCCACACCTGGGCGTCCTTGGCCGCGTCGCGTGAGTTCTGCTTCGGTCGGGATCGAACGACTCTGAGCCACTGCCGTCACGCGTGGAAGATCAGATCCACGGGGGTTCGTGCGAACAAAAGCCCCCTGGGTGACCCACGGAGGCGTCCAACCCGAAGCCTCCCACCTGCGTTCTCAGCGCCTCGTGCCCCGCAAGGGTCGTGAGTTTCCACAGATCCTGAGCGCGGCAAGGGGTACCCAAGACGTCCCGACAAGGACCGGGACTGTGGGCATGACCAGCCCGGCCGAATTCCGTGGAAATTGTTTGTACATAGCCGCCCTTCGGTGACCCTCCGGCGGAGTACGCTTCCAAGCATCCCCCCATCGGAGGCACCCACCTCCCGTTGGGCTCAGGCGCACAGCGCCTGAGCCCGATGCCTCCCTAGAAGTCGAGCAGTGTTGCTCAGCGCCCGGTTCTAGCTAGTGGAGACCGAGGGTGCAAAACCCCGTGGTTACCACGGGGGACAGACCGGGTACGTTCAGCCACACTTTAGGTACGCGAGTTCCTACGCGCGATATGTAGAAGGTGCTGACGACTGCAGCAACTCTTCGGTGTCGGTCAGGAACCGGTGGAAGGAAGTCCGGAGGATTTTCGGACGGAAGGCCACCAAGGGTTTCAGCCGCTGCGACGGGTTGGCGGGTGCTTCTCGTTCATCTGGGGGGATTGGATGAGCTGGATTCGGAGCATTCGGTCAGCACCTTCTGTGTTTGCCCAAGGCCATGAGGGACGGCTCGTTTGGCAAGGTCAGACCACCTTGGGGCCGCGGAGTGCGCGACTCAGCGTTGCATCGATTGCTTAAGCCACCTGCACGGTGGCCGAGGACAAAGTGGAACCGGAACGCTCCAAGGCTACGGCTGAGTCCACAGCGGATGCCTCTCTGCGTCCGGTGCTCGGGATGAGTCTGAAGCGTCTCAGGTCCCCCACTACTGGGTCAGCCACCTGGAAGACCCCGTGTCAACCCCGTGGTTACCACGGGGGACAATCCGGGTACGTTCGAGCACACTTTACTTAAGCGAGTTCCCAAAAAACTCGCGACATGTAGAAGGTGCTGACAACTGCAGCAACTCCTCGTGTCGGTGGGGAACCGGTGAAGTGGAGTCCGGCGGATGTTCGGGCGTAAGGTCACCAGGTTCCAGCCGCTTCGACGGGTTGCCGGGTGTTTCTCGTTCATCTGGGGGGATTGAATGAGGTGGATCCGGAGCAGTTGGTCAGCACCTTCTATGTCTGCCCAAGGTCGCGTCGTAGCGCCTGTGCTAGTCGAGAGCATTTCAGCAGCCTGAGGGAACGTTCTCCGTGGAATGTCGTTCCCGGTATTCCAGCGTGCGAGGGCATGGCTTGGTGTCAAGGGACACGGGGAAGTCCCTGTAGGCGGTCATGGGATCTCCTGTAGG
>CAZPSO010000051.1:0-12978 GCA_964588895.1 uncultured Tessaracoccus sp. | reverse complement strand
GGCGGCATCCTGACCGACATCGGCAGCCACAACTGTGAGCAGATCCTGTACTTCACGGGCGCCAAGGACGCGCAGGTGGTCAACGCATCCATCGGCAACTTCAACAACCCCGACCATCCCGGGCTGGACGACTTCGGCGATGCCAACATCGTCACCGACAACGGTGCCACCGGCTACTTCCGGGTGGACTGGTTCACCCCCGATGGATTGCGCACCTGGGGTGACGGCCGCAGCTTCTTGCTGGGAACGGAGGGCTACATCGAGTTGCGCAAGTACATCAACATCACGAAGGACGACGGAGGGGGCAACCTCTTCCTGGTCAACGGCGACGGAGAGCAGTACATCAAGGCCGACGGTCAGGTGGGATATCCGTTCTTCGGTGAAATGGTGCTCGACAGCCTGAACCGCACCGAGAACGCGATGACGCAGGACCACGCCTTCAAGGCGGTGGAGCTGGCACTCACTGCCCAGAAGCAGGCCCGCGAGTTGACTCCGGACGTGGCTGGCCGCTGACCGGGGAGCATTGTGACTGAAAGGGCTGACCGAGACCGGTCAGCCCTTTCCGCTGCCCGGCGCCCTCGGGCGGCGAAGACCCGCGCAGGCCGCGTCCCTCGCGTCGGGGGGTGCTATCGCACGCTTTCCAATGCCCGGTCGATTCGCCGGAAGGTGTCCTCATCCAGGGCCACCAACGCCATGTCGCTCAGTCCGGTGGGGGTATCGATAATCGTTTCGATGGCCACGGCGATTGCGTCCTCCTTCGGCCAGCCATAGATGCCGGCACTGATCAGGGGGAAGGCGATGGACCTGAGGGCGAGGTCGTCGGCCACTTCGAGGCTTCGCCGGTAGCAGGACCTCAGCAGGTCACGATCGCGCTGGCCGGCCGCATAGTTGGGGCCGACGGTATGGATCACGTACTGGGCGGGCAGGCTGCCGGCAGTGGTCCAGCCCGCGTCGCCGGTGGCCAGGCCGTCCGGGAAACGCTTGATGCAATCCTCCAGGATGGCGGGTCCACCGGCCTTGTGGATGGCGCCGTCCACGCCACCGCCTCCGCGCATGGCCTCGTTGGCTGCATTGACGATGGCATCCACGTGGAGGGTGGTGATGTCTGCGTGCACCGCTGTGAGGTTGACCATGCCTCCAGTCTGCACGCAAGCCCCGACAGAAGCATCCGGACTCGAAAGACGCACGAAATCAAGGGCCAGGCAACGGACGCCCCCTGATCCCGAGAAGCGGATGAAGCCGACGTGCAACCGGCAGGCAGGGTGGCGCGTATTCACCACAGCAGAGACATCTCGAGGAGCCCTTCATGCCTGAACGCACACACATCGCGGCCGCTTTGGCCCTGGTCCTGGTGAGCCTTGCCGCGTGCTCGATTGAGCCGCCGGTCAGCCCGCAACCGGGGGTGCCCGTCGCACCGTCCGAGGCCCCCGCGGAGCCCACCGGGGCCCCGGAGCCACCTGTGGTCCCACCAACGCTCCCGACCCCGGTGGGACCACCGGTGGCTGAACCATCCGGCGAGCCGGAGCCTCCCTCCGCACCCACACCCGCACCGCTTGTCGCCCTCCACTCGCCCGGGGACACCGGGGACGGCATCCGCGAACTGCAGCATCGACTGCTCCAACTGAAGTGGCTCGCAGGCGACATCACCGATGGCTATGACGAGCGCACCAGGGCTGCCGTGGACGGGTTCCAGGCCAAGCGGGGGCTGCCCGTGCTGGGTTACGTCGATGGTCACACATGGGACCGGCTCCTGGACATGACGCGCACCCCCACCCACGAAGAGAAGCACAACATTCTCCAGGCGGGTCCTCCACTGCTCGCTCGGGGAGACTCGGGGGAGGCGGTGCGCGACCTGCAGGCACGGATGAAACAAATCGGATGGTTCGACCACCAGGTCACCGGCAACTACGGTCCGGTCACCGTGGAAGCCATACGTGGCTTCCAGTCCAAGCGCTCGCTGCCGGTGACCGGCGCCGTCGACCAGGCCACCCTCGATGCCCTGCACAACATGACGCGCAAGCCCACCGCGGAAGAGCTGGCGGATCCGGCGAAACCGTCCGGGGACGTCTCCAGTTGGGACTCCCGGTGCCTCACCGGACGTGTGCTGTGCGTCTCCAAGCAGGAGCGACAACTGGCCTGGATCGTGGGCGGCGAGGTGCAGTTCACCGCCGACGTCCGCTTCGGTTCGGAGCTGACCCCGACGCGCGAGGGCAGCTTCGCCGTCAACTGGAAATCCCGCGACCATGTCTCGAGCCTCTACGACACCTCGATGCCGTATGCGATGTTCTTCTCCGGTGGGCAGGCCATCCACTACTCACCAGACTTCGCCGCCAACGGCTACAACGGGGCATCACATGGATGTGTCAACCTTCGCGACCGCGGCGTGGCCGAACGGCTCTTCGACCGTGTCCGGACCGGCGACCAGGTGATCGTGTACTGATGGCCAAGGCCAGCAAGCGGGACATCTCTCACGCCTCGACGGCCCGCTTCGGCCGGGGGGCATCCGCCGGGTCTTGCGCAGCCATGTCCTGCGGGCCATCGCCGGCACCGCGCTTCTTGACGTTCTCCAGGGCGCTGTAGAGCACGGGGACGATGATCAGCGTGATCAGGGTGGAGGCGATCAGTCCGCCGATCACGGCGATGGCCATGGGTGCGGAGACGAAGCTGGACTGGCCAGACAAGCTGAACGCCGGGGGCACCATCGCCATGATCGTGGCCGCTGCGGTCATGATGATCGGACGAACACGGTTCTGCCCGCCCCGCAGGATGGCCTGCTCGATGCTCATCCCGCGACGGCGGTACTGGTTGACCAGGTCGATCAGCACGATGGCGTTGGTGACCACGATGCCGATCAGCATCAACAGCCCCACCAGGCTGGGAAGGCCGAGGGGGGTGTCGGTCAGCCAGAGGGCGAGGATCACGCCAGTGGCCCCGAACGGGATGGACACCAGCAGGATGGCTGGCTGGAGCAGCGACTTGAACAGCCACACCAACACGACGTAGATCAGCATGATCGCGGCAATCATGGCCAGCGCCAGTTGACCGAACGCTTCCTCGACGTCGGCGGTCACGCCCCCCAGTTCCCAAGTGACGCCGTCGGGAAGCTCCAGCGATGCCACGACCTCGGCGACGTCGTCGCCCACCGTCCCGACGTCGTCCGGGTTGGCCGGGGTGGCGGAGACCGTGATCGTCCGCACGGCATTGACCGTGGAGATGGACGGGGCAATCTCGACGCGGTTCACGTCGGCGATGTCGGCCAGCATGATGCCGCCCAGGTCCAGGTTCTCGACGTCCTCCACCGTCTCCACGTCCTCGCGGTCGGCGCCCAGGTAGACATCGAAGTCGATGCCGCCGAGGGTGATGGCACCAACCGGGAATTCGGCAGTGCTGCCGGCGATCAGGCCCACGGCCTGGGCGGTGGACAAGCCGAACATGGCAGCATCGTCCTCCCGCACCGTGACCTCGAGGCTGGGGGCTGTGGCCGCGTAGTCGGAGGTGACCTGGCTCACCTCGTCGAGTCCGGCCAGGGCTTCCATGATCAAGTCGTTGGCCTGACCACGGGTCTCGTCGTCGAGGGCGTTGATGGAGACATCGACGGTTCCCGAGCCCAGGAAGCTGCTGCCGTCCAACACCTCAATCTCGCCATCGGCACTGGCAGCATGGTCGCTGAGCGCCTGCTCGATCTCCGCGAGCACTTCGGCCTGGTCGGTGTCGACGTCGGTGGTGATCGTGTAGTTGATGGTGGAGGTGGATCCGCCGCCCATGCCCCCCGGCCCGAATCCACCGCCGCCGATGGAGGTCTGGATGCTCTCGACGGAGTCAAGCTCCATGAGTACCGCCTCGGTGGCTTCCGCTGCCTCGACGGACTGCTCCAGGACGGTGCCGGTGGGCAGGGTTTGCCGGGCGGCGATGCTGTTCATCCCGGAGTCCCCGAGGAGGTTGACCTTCAGCAGGGGGATCATGGCGAGGCTGCCCGCAAAGATGGCCAGTGCCAGGACACCGGTGACGAGCCGGTGGTTGATGGCGAAGGACAGGGCCGGGCGGTACAGACGAGCCAGCCAGCCGGTGGAGGCCTCGAGCGTGCGGTCCTCATCGCCGGTGGCCTCCACCGGGGCGTACCTCCGCCCCCGCAGGAACCAGAAGGCCAGCACCGGCACGATCGTCAGCGACACCAGCAGCGAACCGGTCAGCGCAATCACCGTGGTCAGGGCGAACGGCCGGAACAGTTCCCCCGCCAGGCCTGGTACGAGTGCGATCGGCAGAAACACCAGCAAGGCCACGATCGTCGATGAGATCACGGCACCCGCCACCTCGCTGACGGCATCGACGATGGTGCGGAACCGCGGCTTGGAGGACATGGACAGGTGCCGGACGATGTTCTCGATCACGACGATGGAGTCGTCCACCATGCGCCCGATCGCGAGCATCAGACCCGCCAGGGACATGATGTTCATGGTGGTGCCGGTCACCAGCATGCCGATGAACGCGAACAGCAGGGACATCGGAATGGAGACGGCCGTGATCAGGGTGGGACGCACAGCCAGCAAGAACACGAAGATCACCACCACGGCGAACACCAGGCCCCAGGCGCCCTCCGTGGCCAGCCCGGAGATGGACTCCTGGATGAAGGGTGCCTGGTCGAAGATGACGGTGAATTCCGTGCTGGAGCCGAGGATCTCCGCGGAGTCATTGAGGACGGCGGTGACCGCATCGGAAATTTCGACGAAGTTGGCCTCCACCGCCGGAATGATGGCCAGGGTCACCGACTCGCGCCCGTCGGTGCGGGAAATGGAGTCGGTGGCTGCATTGGTCCGTTCCACCGTGGCGATCTCGTCGAGCCGGACCGGGGTGGCGCCCTCGGCATCGGGGACGATCAGGAGACTGGCGAGGTCGTCGATGTCCCCGAAGGCGTTGCCGACCGTGATGTCCACGTCGACAGCGCCGTCGGTCACCGAGCCGCCCGGCAACAGCAGGCCGGCATCATCGAGGGCGCCCGAGATGTCGGCCTGACTGGCACCCGCGCCGGCCATGGCGGCTTCGTCGATGGTCAGCCGCACGATCTCCTCGGCGGCGCCGATCAGTGAGACGGTGGCGATGCCGGGCACGGAGTCGAGGTCGGGGATGGTGGACAGTTCCATCCTGCGGGCCAGCTCGGCCACCTCCAGGTCGGAGGAGACCGAAACGATCATGGCCGGCAGGTCGCTGGTGCCGCCGGTGATCACCTGCAAGCCGGTGCCCTCGGGCAGTTGGCTCTCCACCCGGCTCAGGATCACGTCGGCCTGCGAGGCAGCCCGGTAGATGTCGGAGCCGTATTCCAGTTCGACGGTGATCATCGTGAAGTTGGACTGGCTGACGGCGGAGGTGCCCTCCACGTTGTCCATGGTGCGCAGCTGGCGCTCGATGGGATCGGCGATGTTCTCGCTCATCTGCTCGGAGGACGCGCCGGGGTTGGTGCCCACCACGGCCACCACCGGCAGCTGCACCGAGGGAATCAGTTCTTGCCGCAGGATCGTCATCGAGATGATGCCAATCGCCGCGACGATCACACATACCAGTGCGATGAAGGAACGGTTGTTCAGACTCAGCTTCGGGAGGGCGTCCACGGGAACCTTTCACAATCCTTGTACATGTGCTCCCCAAATATCCCACAGGGAACCAAATCGACCGAGTCCGAGCCGGTCACCGCCGCGGGCGACCGTCCCGAACCAGCGCGAGGACGTCCTGTGAGGAGGGCATGCCCTCCTGCGCGCCATGTCCGAGGGTCGCCAGAGCGCCGGCTGCGGATGCGTGCCGGACTGCGTCCACGAGGCTGGCTCCCTTCGCCAGTCGCGCCGCCAGGACTCCGCAGAAGGCGTCCCCTGCGCCAGTGGTGTCAACGGCTTCCACCGGGAACGCGGGCTCGGATCGGATATCGATACCCTTCTCCGCCACTAGCGCACCCTCGGCACCCAGGGTGACCACCACGCTGCCCACCCTTGCCAACAAGACCTGGGCTGCCTCCTGGGGTGAGCCCGAGGTACCGGCGATGTCCCTGGCCTCATGCTCGTTGACCACCAGCACGTCGGTGAGCTGCAGGAGCTCCTCGGGGAGTTCCCGGGAAGGCGCGGCATTGAGGATGAATGTTGCGTCAGGTCCCTTCGCCGCCGCCGCAGCGAGCACGGCAGGCAGGGGCACCTCCAGCTGGGCAAGGACCACCTTGGCCCGGTGCACCGCGGCGCATGGCTGGTCGCCCAGGCTGAGTTCCGAGTTGGCCCCCGGCGCCACGATGATGGTGTTGTCCCCCGAGGGGATCACAGCGATCAGGGCCACGCCCGATGGAAGGTTGCCATCCTGGATGAGCGAGGTGTCGACCCCGGCTCGCTCCAGCGACTTCCGCAGGAGCCCGGCCTCCTGGTCGGTGCCGAGACACGCCACCATGGCGGTCCTCGCCGCACCAGACCTGGAGCTGGCCACCGCCTGGTTGGCTCCCTTGCCGCCAGGGTGTCGCTTCAGCCGTCCCCCCAGGAGCGTCTCGCCGGTGTGTGGATGGCGGTCCACCGGAACCACGAGGTCCACATTGGCGGACCCGACCACGATCACTTCATGTTGCACTGCGTCGCCCTTTCCCGGAATGTCGGTGCCTGAGCCTATTGTCGTGGACGGATCACCGGAGAGAGGAACCACTCCATGCAACAGGTGCGACGTGAGGTGCGCGTCGGCGATGTGACCGCGGAGGTCACCTTCAAGACCATGAAGACGCTGCGCCTGCGGGTGATGGCCCCGGACGGGAGAGTGAGCGTGTCGGTGCCGCACCGCACGCCACTGCCCATCGTCGAGGAATTCATCTCGCAACGGCAGGACTGGATTCGGCGCAAACGCGAGAGCGTGGCCTTCGTGGCGATGCCCGGAGTGCCGCAGGTGGATGGGGACCGGGCGCGGTTATGGGGCCAGTGGGTCCCGATCGTGGCCACCGACGCACCGTCGGCCGGGGCTCACCTGGTGGACGGACGCATCCACCTGCTCAGGGACCCGAACCGACCCGAGGAGGCGCAGAGGGCCCTCGACGCGATGCTGGTCAGTGAAATGGATCCCGTGGTCCAGGACTTGCGTCGCCTCTACGAGGGCCTGCTGTCCGTGTCGGCCGCCAGGATCAGATACCGCAGGATGCGGAGTCGCTGGGGGTCGTGCCAGGTGAGGACGGCTTCCATCACATTGAACACGGCCTTGGCGGAGTACCCACCCGAGGCCCTCGAATATGTCGTGGTGCACGAACTGGTGCACCTGAGGGAACCCGGCCATGGGCCAGGGTTTCGCAACCTGATGGGCCGGGTACTGCCCGATTGGAAGGAGCGCCGCAGGAGATTGCACGGCCGCTGATGCGGGTGTCACTACGTGTTGTGCGTTTGCGTGTGCACTAGGCTGACTGCCAGCGCCCCCGGGTGCTGCACCATGAAAAACCCGCTCTTCCCCCGAGGTCACTTCATGCCTGTTCGTCGCTGGCTCCATGCCTTGATCGTGGTTCCACTTCTGCTCGTGGGTGCCTGTGCGCCCGATCCCGCCACCTACACCGTGCCCATGCCCGCTGCCGTGGAACCTGGGCAGGCGGGCCCCGCCCGCGAAACGGAGACAATTCCTGCGCAGGCTGCCTTCGTCGGTCGTGCGCCCCACGTGGAGCCGGCGCCAACGCCCCAACCGACGCCCACCGCGGAGCCGGCGTCTACCGCGGAGCCGACGCCCACCGCTCAGCCGACGCCCACCGTCGAGCCCACCCCTACCGCGGAGCCGCCGCCAGCACCCGCGGAGCGCCACGCGCCCGGTGAACGGGCCGAGGAGATCCGGGAACTCCAGCACCGTCTCTCCCAGATCGGGTGGCTCTCCGGTGACATCGGCGACACCTACGACGACAGGACCCGAGCTGCAGTCGATGGTTTCCAGTCAAAGCGGGGCCTGGCAGTGCTCGGCTACGTCGACCAGTCCACCTGGGATGCATTGCTGGGCATGACTCGAACCCCGACGCATGAGGAGAAGCACAACATCCACATCGCCGGACCGGCGATCCTGGCACAGGGCGACAAGGGCGACGAGGTGCGCGAGCTCCAGGCTCGCCTCAAGCAACTCAAGTGGTTCAACCAGCGCGTCACGGGCAATTACGGCAGCGTGACCGCCTCTGCAGTGCGGGGGTTCCAGGGCAAGCGAGGACTGCCAGTCACCGGCGACGTGGACCAGGAGACGCTGGATGTGCTCCACACAATGTCCGCCAAACCCACGGCGGAGGAACTGGCCGACGAGCCCAGGGCGCCGCAGGCCGCCACCCCCTCGGGGTTCCAACTGGACGAGCGTTGCATGACGGGGCGTGCGGTGTGTGTGTCCAAGGGCCAGCGCGCGCTGGCGTGGGTGGTCGACGGCACGGTCCAGTTCACCACCGACGTCCGGTTCGGATCCGAGCTGACTCCCACGCGCGAAGGTGTCTTTCCGATCGGGTGGAAGTCGCGCGACCACGTCTCCAGCCTCTACGGCTCACCCATGCCCTACGCCCTGTTCTTCTCGGGTGGCCAGGCCATCCACTTCTCGGGTGACTTCGCGCGCAACGGCTACAACGGTGCCTCCTACGGCTGCGTCAACGTCCGCGACAAGGCCCTGGCGCAGACGCTGTTCGAGACCACTCGCGTCGGGGACCGTGTCGTCGTGTTCTAGGCAAGCCGCGTCTCGACCCCAGGACCCCAACGCCGCAATCCAGGACCGTGGTCTGAGGTGCCTGTCAGGGTCGCGGGAGTAGTCTTTTCCCGTGCCTGACCGAGATTCACGATGAACATCGCCGTCGCCATCACGCTGCAGGTCATCGGGTCGGTGCTGTTTGCCGTCGGCGCGATGCTGCAGAGCATTGCCGTGCGCTCGGAGTTCGATCCGGACCAGGTGGCGTCCGGGAACCGCCTGAGCTTCGCCAAACTGCTGAGGCAATTCACAAAGCCCCGCTGGCTCGCGGGCCTGCTGTGCGTCATCGGGGGCGCCGGACTGCACCTGGTGGCGCTGACCATGGCACCGGTGGCCGTGGTCCAGCCGATCGGGATCCTGGCGGTGCCCTGGAGCGTGCTGCTGGCGGCCCGTATCCACCGGCACCGGATCCCCGGGAAGGTGTGGCAGGCGGTGGTGCTGACCATCATCGGGGTGGTGGGATTCACCGTCTTCTCGGCCCTGTTCGCCACCGGCCGGAAAGACGATTTCGCCTTCGAGGCGATCGTCACCTCGTTCCTGCTGGTGTTGCTCGTGTGCGCCCTCCTCACGATGGCGGCGCTCAGGGCGCCCGGCTGGGCCAAGGCGATGCTGTGGGCCACCGTGGGAGCGGTGTTCTACGGGCTGGCCTCGGGGATGATGAAGAGCGCGATGAACCTGGTGCAGCGGCACGGACGCGACTTCCTCACAGCCGATGTGCTCGTGGTGGTGGGCTTCATGCTGGCCTGCTACATCCTGGGGGTGTGGATGATCCAGCAGGGCTACGCGTCGGGTCCGCCCGAGATCACCGTCGGCACCATGACCACTGTGGACCCCTTCGTGGCCGTTGTCTTCGGCCTGGTGGTGCTGGGGGAGGGCATCGGCATGCCCCCCACAGCAGTGCTGGGCATGGTGGTGTTCTTCGCCCTGGCCGTCTACGGGGTGGCGCGCCTGAGCAGCGAGCACCCCGACGCGGTCAGGGAGCGTGAGAAGGCCGCGCGGGACGTGGAGCCCCCGCGCCCATCAGCCTGAGATGGGAAGCGCTGTGATAGCCCGGCCGTTTGCCGTGGTGAGCACCAGGGTGGAGGGTCCCTGAGGTTTGGTGAACGTGACGGTGTTCTCCAGCGGGGACTCAGCAGAAACGTCATCCACCCAGTGGTCGCGCGGAACATAGGACTCCATCGACTGGTTGTCGAAAAGATAGAGCGCAAAACTCTGCCGCCCCGAGTCCACCGTGATCCGGTAGGTGACGGTCAGTTCGTCGCCGTTCCAGCTCGAGCCCAGCACCTGGAACACACCGGTTCCGTTGCCCTCGAACGGGATGCTGTCGCTGGCCGTTGCCGCCGCGGTGGGGTCGAAGGTGATCCGGGGAGCCTCCGTCTCTCCTGCCTCGGGGCCCTCGTCGCCGCCACCCATCAGATTCAGTGCCAGCAGCAGCAGCGCCACCACCGCCACGATCGCGACGATCACCCAGAGGGTCCGCTTGTTGTTGCGGTTGTTCGGGTCGTGCTGGAAGTCTTCGATCTGCGGGGCATACCCGTGGTTTTGCTGCTGACCGAAGGGCTGGCGGGGATCACGGCCCTGCTTGTCCGTGAAGTGCGGCCCGGCCCACGAAGGATCCTGCTGGGACCACGGACTCGGGCCCTGTCCGCCCTGTGGGGGCCGCTGCTGGTTGCTCATGATGCGCCAACGATACCTGCCACCTGGTCGAGCCACGTTGTGCACAGGCGCTGGGCGCATTTGGTGAATCGCCACCCGCGGTGCCCATCATCTACGGGCGTGAACGCACCCATAACACTTTCCTGCCGAACATCCACCGATCTACTGTCCATTCCATTGGTCATGCTCGGATTCCAGCCCCGGGAATCCCTCGTGGTCATGGTGGTGGCCGACGGCCGCGTCCAGATGTGCGCCCGGACGGACCTCTTCTGGTTCGTGGCGGACTTCGAGGAGACGGTCACATCTATCAGCAACGCAGTCCACCGCTTCCACGACCCCGACGTGGCCCTGATCGCGTACTGCTCGGAGATCAATGACGGCGGTCTGTCCGTGAGCGAGATGCTTGATGTCCTCGGCGGGCACGTGCGCGAGATGCTCGTCACGGACGGTGAGCGCTACTGGGACCTGGTCCGCGGAGACATGCCATGGGATCCCGGTCGCCGCTGGGCCTGGGACGAATCAGCGCTGGCCGCCTCGGCCGTGTACAACGGCCTGCCGGTCGCCTCCTCGCGCGAGGAGGTGGTCCTCGACGTGGCTGAGCCCGAAATCGACGACGAACTAGCTCACCGCATGGAGCGGGTGGCACATGAGGTGGCCACCAGCGACAACACCTTGAGCGACCTCGAGTGGCTCATGGAGGCGGACACCCCACTGGAGGTGGATGAGGCCTGCCGGCTGGCCGTCCTGCTGCAGAGCGAGGAATGTGCCGTCGAGGTGATGTCCTGTCTCTCGAGGGAACGCGCCGGGCGCTACCGGGCGAGACTCATGGAGGCGCGCAGGACGGTGGCGGGGCCAGCCTCGGCCAATGTGGTCGGTTTGCTCGGCCTGGCCTGCTGGCTTGATGGCCAGGCAGCCATGGCGTCCGACTGCCTGCAGCTCGTGCTCGCGCTGGATCCGCAGAGCCTGCCGGGGTCGATGCTCGAGTTCGTACAATCGAACGCGCTGCCCCCCGCCTGGTGGGACCCGGACTGATTCGCGCACACCGGGGCATTTCAGGAGCCGCGTCACGGCGGCCCCCACGGGGCCCCTATTGTGGGCCCATGAGATTCGTGGTGTGCGGCGAGGCGCTGATCGACCTGATCCCACATGAGCAGGTCTCCCCCGCAGAAACGCGGTGGAGGGCCATGGCCGGAGGGGGCCCACTCAACACGGCGGTCGCCCTTGCGCGCCTCGGGCGGCCCACCGAGTTCCTGGGCCGGCTTGGTCACGACGCGTTCGGCACCCAGCTGAAGCAGCACCTGGAAACCAACGGGGTGGGTCTGGAGATGGTGGTGGACACCGATCAGCCGACGTCGGTGGCGATCGTTTCGCTGGATGATCAGGGCAAGGCCCAGTACACGTTCCACTTCGAGAACACCTCGAACTTCTCGTGGAAACGTCACGAGTTTCCTGAACTGGACTCCGACGATTGGCTGCATTTCGGCTCGATCGGCGCCATCGTCCCGCCCGGCCGCCGTGCCGTGGCGGCATTCATCAACGAGACGGAGGCCAACATCAGCTATGACATCAACGTGCGTTCCTCCGTCCAGCCCGACCGCGAGCAATACTTTGACGACGTCATGCGCCTCATGGAGAGCATCGGAAGGCAGGGCGGCATCGTCAGGGCCAGCGACGAGGACATCCTCACCCTCGTCGCGGGCGACGACGATGATGACCCGCTCGCATACGCGCGGGCCTGGGTCGACGAATTTGGTCTCGCGATGCTGCTGGTCACCCTTGGGCCCCTGGGCGCCGCGGCAGTGAAACCGGGGGAGCGCGTGGTGCAGGTACCCGGACGCACGGTGGACCTGGCGGACACCGTCGGGGCGGGGGACACCTTCATGGCCGGTTTCCTCGACTACTACATCGACCGTCCCGACGACGTCGAGGGTGCGTTGCGGGCGGGGGTGGCGGCATCCGCCCTGGTGTGCACGCGACACGGCGCCAATCCGCCCACGCACCAGGAGTTGCAGGAGTTCCTCGCCCAGGCCTGATCGGGGTGGGCCGCACGAGGCCTCGCTCGGTATATTGGTCCATCGTGCGCGGATGCGCATGAGGACCAAGGAGCAGTTGTGAGCCAGGAGACGTCGAAGAGCTACGACTACGAGCGCGCCCAGGAGAAATGGCAGGAGTTCTGGGACGAGGACCACACCTTCGTGGCGCTCGACGACGGTGACGGTGAGAACCGCTACGTCCTCGACATGTTTCCCTATCCGTCCGGTGATCTGCACATGGGCCACGCCGAGGCGTACGCGCTGGGCGACGTGCCCGCGCGCTTCTGGCGGATGCAGGGCTACAACATCCTCCACCCAATCGGCTGGGACTCCTTCGGCCTGCCGGCCGAGAACGCGGCCATCCGCAACAACAGCCATCCCGCCACCTGGACCTATGCCAACATCGAGACGCAGGCCCGCTCCTTCAAGCGCTACGGCCTGAGCCTGGACTGGTCCCGCCGCCTCCACACCTCCGACGAGGACTACTACCGCTGGACCCAGTGGCTCTTCGCCCGCTTCCACGAGCGCGGCCTGGCCTACCGCAAGGACTCCTTCGTCAACTGGTGCCCCCAGGACCAGACCGTCCTCGCGAACGAGC
>CAZPSO010000050.1:0-12980 GCA_964588895.1 uncultured Tessaracoccus sp. | reverse complement strand
CTGGTGGTGGCCATGTCCGACATGCGCGAACGCTTCCGCCTGACGATGAACGAGGTCACCAACGTCGCGCCGGACGCCCCGCTGCCCAATCTGCCCGTCGCCCGGGCCGTGTGGGAACCGAAGCCGGACTTCGCCACCTCCGCCGAATGCTGGCTGGTCTCCGGGGCCGCCCACCACACGGCCATGACCACCAACACCACGCGCGAGATGTGGGAGGACTTCGCCACCATCGCCAACATGGAACTGGCAGTGATCGACGAGGACACCACCACCCGCACGTTCGCGCGCGAGCTCCGTCTGGAGCATTCGTGGTACCGACTGACCCAGGGAGTGTGAGTTTTTCGATGAAGGTAGCAAGGCTCTACGGTGCCGGTGACATCCGCCTCGAGCAGGCCCCCGAACCCGAACCACGCCAGGACCTGACGCGGGTGAGGATCGGCGCCGTCGGACTGTGTGGCTCGGACCTGCACTGGTTCGCCGACGGCGGCATCGGGGATGCCCGGCTCGATCGCCCACTGGTTCCGGGGCACGAGATGGGGGGAGTGGCCATCGACGGCCCGTACGCGGGCCAGGTGGTGGCGCTGGATCCCGCCATCCCGTGTGAACGGTGCGAACGATGCATGGAGGGCAACCCCAACCTGTGCGAGAAGATCCGCTTCTCCGGCCACTCCAGCACCGACGGCGGCATGACCGAGGTGATGTCGTGGCCCACGCGCCGTCTGGTGCCCGTACCCGAGGGCATGACCACCTCCGAGGCCGCGGTGCTGGAGCCGCTGGGTGTGGCCATCCACGCCTGGGACCTGGGCAGCGTGAAGCTCGCGATGCGGGTGGCGGTGGTGGGCGCCGGCCCGATCGGATTGCTGCTGACGCAGATGGCCGCCGGACTGGGAGCCAGCCACGTCACCGTGGTGGAGCCGCTGGAACACCGTCGGCAGGCGGCCCTCGCGATGGGTGCCGACCAGGTGCTGGAGCCAAGCGAGGTGACGGCGAAGATGGACACCCACGACGTGGTCTTCGAGGTCAACGGCAACCCGGATGCCGTGGAGGCGTCCATGGAGCTCGCCCGCGCCGGTGGCCGGGTGTGCCTGGTGGGGATCCCCGACGAGGACACCACCTCATTCACCGCCTCCTTGGCACGGCGCAAGGGGCTGACGTTGATGTGCGTCCGGCGGATGAAGGAGGTCTATCCCCGGGCCATCACCCTGGCGCAGCGCGGCGTCGTCGACCTGGCGTCGGTGATCAGCGACACCTATGACATGGACGACGTCGAGGCCGCGTTCCGCAAGGGCGTCTCGCGTGAGGGGTTGAAGGTGATCGTGAGGCCCACCCGGGTATGAGCGCTCCGCGCCGGCCGGGGATGATGGAGGTGGCCCGCTTGGCGGGCGTCTCCCACCAGACGGTCTCGCGCGTGCTCAACGACCAGGCCGGCGTGCGTTCCGAGACCCGTGAGCGCGTGCTCCGGGCCATCAGCGAACTGGGTTACCGCCGCAACCTCACCGCCCGGGCCCTGGTGACCCGGCAGTCCTCGCTGCTCGGCGTGATCTGGATGGGGGCCGGCTTCTACGGACCGTCCAGCACCGTGGCCGGTATCGAAGTGGCGGCCCGGGCGGCGGGCTGGGCCGCGCTGGTGGCCGCGGTGGATGACTCCGCCGACGTACTGCCCGCGCTCGAGGGCTTCGCTGAGCGGGGCGCCGATGCGCTGGTGGTGGTGGCACCCCAGACGGGCATCGCAGATGTCCTGCGCCCCGCCATCGGCGCCGTGCCCACCGTGATGGTCTCGGACATGGGCGCCGACCCGGTCTTCCACACCGTCAGTGTCGACCAGCGGCTGGGTGCCCGAATGGCCACCGGGCATCTGGTGGAGCGCGGCGCCCGTCGAATCGTCCACGTCAGCGGCCCCGGCGACTGGTTCGACGCCAGGGCCCGTCTGGCCGGCTGGCGCGACGCGCTGCGGGCTGAAGGCCTGTCCGAGTCGCCAGTGGTGCAGGGGGACTGGAGCGCACAGTCCGGTTACGACTGTGCGAAACGGGTCATCCGTGACGATCTGGGCGATGCCGTCTTCTTCGGCAACGACGCGATGGCCCTGGGTGGGCTGGCGGCGTTCCGGAGAGCTGGCATCGACGTGCCTGGACAGGTGCGCGTCGTGGGCTACGACGACATCGACGGCACGGCCTGGTCGGCACCCCCCCTGACCACGGTCCGCCAGCCCTTCGGAGACCTGGGCGCCTTGTGCATGGAGGTGCTGCTGGGGGCCAGCGAGGGAGAACCGCCGGGTGCCCACAGGATCGAGCCTCGCCTGATGGTGCGTCGTTCCACCTGAGGGACACTCAGTACTTCAGGTCCCGCAGCCGGCGCGAGCCGAGGTGCTCCACCTGGGCCAGGTACAACTCGGCGGCGGCCAGGGCGTCGGTGAGGGCATCGTGTGCCTTGTAGCGGGGCAGGTTGAACTGGTCGCGGGCGCTCCACAGCCGCAGCGAGCCGGGTGGGGGCTCGTCCTCGGTGTGGGTGAGGATCCGGTGTTGCAGGCGCAGGGTGTCCACCACGCTGAACACGGGCGTCCAGTCCCAGATCTGCCGGCAGGCGCGCGTCAGGAAGTCGACCTCCACCGGTGCATGGTGGGCGAGCAGGCAGCGGCCCTGGAGTGCCTGCAGGGTCTCGGCCACGGCCTCGGCCAGCGACAGGCCCTCCACCAGCTGGTCGTCGGTGATGCCGTGGATGGTGGCGCTCTGGCCCACGCCGTCGGCATCACGTGGGTCGACCAGCATGTTGCCGGCCCCGGAGGCCACGATCTCCAGGCCATCGAGGGGGATGAATCCGATACTCAGGATGGAGTCGTGCTCCGCGAGGCCGGTGGTCTCGAGGTCGATGGCCAGCAGGGGCAGTTCACCCAGCGCAGTCCTGCCCCGCGGCAACGGCACCTGCATGTAGTCGCTGGGGGGCCCGGCGGGGGAGGAGCCGGCCAGCTTCATGCGTCGACGTTCCGGGGAGGCTCTGAACAGGGCCACTATCGGCTCACAGCATCAGGTGGGTCTGGTAGATGACGCTGAGGGAGGACTGTGCCTTCCGGATGATGTTGAAACCCTCCCGCAGGTGACGCTTCTCGGCGGTGCTCAGGGCGTCCGGGTTGACGAAGTTGTCCGGCTGGTTGCCCTCCTCCAGTTGGCGGACCTGGTGGTGCAGCCGAATGTCGCTGATGAACCTGAATGCGTCGATCAGGTCGTGGACCACCTCGTCGCTGAGGCTGCCCGCCTGGCCGATTGCCCGCAGGCGGTCCTCGGTGCCCACCGCGTGGATCCCCTCCGCCAGCGCATGTACCCGGGCCAGTTCGATGACGGCGTGCAGGCCGCCGCCCTTGAGGTCCAACTCGTCCTTGTGCACGCCCTGGCGCTCCAGGACGAACCCCCTGAAAAAGCCCAGGGGTGGGGTGCGGTCGACTGCCATGGCGGCCATGTTGCCCAGGAACCGTTTGGACTGGGGTGCCAGATCCAGGACCATGGCGCGGATGTCATCCAGCAGGGGGGTGGTGCCGTACAGCGCCCGCGGGTCGTAGAAAATCTGCGAGTGCAGCAGGGCCCCGGAGTTCGGCTCGTTCATCCAGCCCAGGAAGTGCCGCAGCCACACTTCGGAGGTGACCCGCCACTTCGGGTTGCTGGCCATCACCTCACCATTGCAACGCGCCATCCCGCAGGCCTCCAGGCCATCGGTGACCCGCTCGGCCACTTCCTGGTACCACGGCAGGTCGTCGTCGGTGACGTGGTTGGACAGGATCATCGCGTGGTCCTGGTCGGAGTTGAGCGACATCTCGCGGCGCGCCTGGGAGCCCACGCTCACCCAGCACCACGGGTGCGGGGCTTCGCCGAGATCGGCCTCGGCCAGTTGGATCAGGCGAACGGTCATGGAGTCGGTGACCGTGGTGATCACGCGGGCGGCGTCGTCCGCGGATGCCCCCTGGGCCACCAGGTTGCGCACCAGGCCCGGGACGCGGCCAGCCACCGCCACGAGCGAGTCCAGGTCGGTCTTCTTGGCGATGTCGCTCACCAGGAAGACGGGGTTGGAGGTCTCCAGCCGCATCAGGTCGCCGGCCGAGACCAGGCCGATGGGCACGCCCGCCCTGACGATGGGCAGATGGTGGACGTTGCGGGTGGTCATCTCCAGCAGGACCTCGAAAGCCCGGATCTCGGGGCCGATCACGACCGGGTCGACGGTCATGACCGTGGAGATGGGCAGCGACGTGTCGAGGCCGGCGAGCACCACGCGGGAGCGCATGTCGCGGTCGGTGAGAATTCCCACCAGCGAGCCGTGCGTGTCGGTCACCAGCAAGCAGGAGACGCGCTGCTCGGTCATGACGGCGGCCGCATCCCGGATGGTGATGTCCGGCCCTGCGGTGACCAACGCCCGTCCGGTGAACGACGCGGCATCCACCCGAAGCAACGATGAATCGGTTCGCTGGGTCAACTCGGCCGCCCGGCGCAGTTGCCGGGGGGCGTAGAAGTCGTGCACCACCGGGTTGTCGCGGTAGAGCTTGCTGAAGTACGGGCCGGGAAGCACCAGCACCAGGCTGTCCTCGATGGCGGTGATGGTGTAGCGCGAGGGGCCCCGCGACAGCAGCGTCGAGGACCCGAAGCTGCCCCCCGGTTCCGTGCGTTCCACCAGGCTCTCAGTGCTGTCGACGATGTCCACTGCACCGGAGCGCAGGATGAACAGGCTGTTGTTGGCGCCACCCTTCTCCAGGATCACGGTGCCGCGACGAAAGTAGCGGATCCGTACCGCGCGCGCCACGTCGCGCCGCTGGCCCGGCGTCAGGCCGTCGAAAGGGGCGTGTTTGGACAGGAAATCGAGGATCTCGGCAACTTCCACGTCCATGACAGCATTTTTCCGTATTTCCGCTCCCGCCGGGGCTTTTGCCGCCGATCGGTCGTGCGGGCCTGAGCCCGGTGGCTGGCACCATGGGGGCATGTCTTTGGATGGCTGGTCGTGGACGATGATGAGTGAGGATGGCCGTGCGCGGGCCCTCAGGGACCACCTGCACTCGGTGGACGCAGCTCATCGGGCGTCCACGCGTCGGCTCTCCTCGAAGCTCTCCGAGGTCCAGGGCAACATCGACTCCCGACTGCGAGCCCTCACCATCGCATTCGACGCCTACGTGGAACTGGGCGACGTCCGCGAGGAGATGCGGATGCTTCCGGACTGGCGCGCCACGCGCAGCGCTGTCTCGGAGGCGCTCGAGAACCTGATGTCGGCCCAAACCGCCCAACTGATAGACACCTCGAAGCATGACCACTGGGTGGCGCACGCCATGAACGCCGTCATCAGCCTCGTGGAGGGATGGCCGGTCTCGGACCACGAGGCCCGCGCCAACCAACAGTCCGACCGGGCCCCGCTGCTGGTGGTGTTGATCAGCTTGGCCTTGGGCGCCGGCCGGGCGCTGGACGGGAGGCTGGTGGCACTGTTCGACGGTGTGAGCACCCTGGACGAGGACCACTTGCTCCTGTTCCGCGCGGCCGTGGCCGGGCTGACCACTCCAAGTGAACTGCAAGATTTGGGCGCCCGGCTGGCGCACCAGCTGGACCGGCCGGAGGAGTGGATGGCGTTTTTGGGTCTGTCCACCCAACGGGCCAACGGCCTGGACACGGTGACCGCCTTCCTCGATGGGGTCAGTCCCATGCGGGACGGCAAGCAGCCGTGGAGCATCGAGGGACTCGAGGAGTCCCTGCGCACCCGAACCGCCACCCTGGCGCAAGCCGGCTCCGAGAGGGAGGCGGAGCTCCTGGAGCGCGCCCAGGTGTTGCGGCGTCGCATCGAGGAGCCCAGTGGCGCAGCGCCCCGGCCTTTCGAGCCGGTGGCGGTCTTCGAGGCCGTCCGAGACGCATTGGTGCATCCCGAGGTGCCCGCGCCCTCACGCGCGATCCTGATATCGCTTCTCCACGCGCCGCTTCGGAGTGCCCTTCGCGCATGGCTCGCCCTGCCCGCCCCCGACCCCGCGACGGCGCAGGTGCGCGCCCGGTTGGCACTGGACGCAACAGCATTCCAGGCGCACAACATCGAAGTGACCCACGACGGCGGCAACCGCGAGCAGATCCGCCGCGCCAAGGAGCGCATCATGGCCGCGGAGATATCCGGGCTTGACCCCTCCAGGCGAATGGGAATCGGCGTCGGTGCTGCGGTGCTCGGCTTTGTGCTGCTGCTGTTGGGCGGCGGCTGGCAGGTCCTGGGCGTCATGTTCCTCGTGACAGCCGTCTCGGTGGCGGCCTGGGCGCTGGTCGGGATGCGCAACAGGAACAAGCTGGAGCAGGCCAAGGCCGCTGCGGTGGGACAGATCGACCATGACGTGCGCCAGACGACCGACCGGCTGCGCGAGCGGCGGCGGCAGGACGCCGCCGACCATGCGGCTCGACGCATGGAAATCGAGCGGGTGCTGGCCGAGCGGCTCTCCGGCGGTGCACGAGACGACGACGATGCTCTTGCCCAGGACCGGGTCCTGAGCTCATCGGAGGACGCCGAGGACCGCACTCCCGGGCCGGACTTCACGCAAGCCTGAGGCCATCACGCCGATGGCTGGCAAGCGGGGCACCACCAGGTGATCCGTTCCCGGCCGAGGGCAGGGTCAGCCACGCTGCGGGCCCGGGTGGTGGTGCCCTCCAGGATGGCCCTGCCGCAGCGGCGGCACGGGCGGCGGTGGCGGCCGTAGACGAAGGTTCGCTCCCCGTCGCGGTCCACCCCGGTGAAGGTGCGCTGGGACCGCGCCAGGTTCGAGCGCATCACCTTGGCGGCCAGGTCCACCACGTGTGCCGGGTCCTGGACGGAGGCAGGGCGCATCGGGTGGGACCCCAGGAGGAAGCACAACTCGTTTGCGTACTCGTTGCCGATGCCAGCCATCACGGACTGGTCGAGCAGCACCTCCGCCAGCGGACGGGCAGCCCGGTGACCGAACCGGCGCAGCGCCTCGTCGCGCCCAGGAAGCTCCCAGCGGCCGGGTTCCTGCCAGTCGGCCGCGAGTGGGTCGGGTCCGAGGTGGGCGGTCCGGGAGGCATGCTGCGAGCGGGGCCACGCATCGACGATGCCGAGCAGGCGACCCTGGAGGTCCACCTCCGCCGCGGCCTCTGGCCAGCCCTCGACGCGCAGCCACACCCGGGTCTCGTGGTTCGGTGTCGGGGCGCTGGCCGCCGGAAGGACCAGCCAGGTGCCGTCCATGCGCAGGTGGGTGTGCAGCACCAGATCGGTGTCGTCATCGGCCGCCAGCTCCATGTAGAGGTTCTTGCCCCACGCAGTGACGCTGGCGACTGTGCGGCCGCGCAGCTCGAGCGTGGCCAGTGCCGGCACCCTCAGTTCGGCGTGGGTGATGCGGCGGCCCTCGAGCGGGGCGAGCCGCCGGGCGAGTCGGTGGACGGAGTCGCCCTCAGGCACCGATCCGCACCCCGTTCGGCGTGACCCGGGCGCCCACCTCGCGCATCACCGTCACGTCGGAGGGGGTGACCCGCACGCCGTCGATCTCCTCGATACGGATCCGGCTCATGCGGCGCTCTTCCACCAGCTGGATCAGTGCCTGCGTGACCAGGCGCAGCCGGTCCTCGTGCGAGGGGGCCTCGGGCCACTGACCCGGGAAGAGGGTGAGGGAGCGGCCGCCCCGGGTCAGGTGGGCCAGGCAGACGCCGTCGGCCAGCACCACCAGCGCCCCGGCGGCCCGCGACGGGTGTGCATCCGGGTGCTCGGGCCATGGCACGACGGACCCGTACGGATTGGCAGGGTCTAGGGCGGCCAGGACCTGGGCTCGTGGGTGTGCGAGCCCGGAGGGCCAGGTGCTGGCGTCCACCGAGTCGGTGAACTCGCGAATGGCATCGATGGTGGCTGCCGTGGCGAACTGGGCCCCGCCCAATCCGTCCACCACGTAGGACCGCAGCACCTTGCCGGCCTGCTCGAGGTGGCTCAGGTTGCGGTACGCGGCCGCGAAGCCGCCGGGGTGATCCCCGACGGCGCCGCGGGTGACCACGCCATGGCGTTCCAGCCAGGCGGAGATCCGGGCGATCGCCTGTTCCTCCGGTTCGAGTGGGGGGTCGTCCACCCGATACCAGCGTCCGGCCACCGCCGGTGGAGCCGGGTCACTGGTGGGCCGGGCCAACAGGGCGCGACCCGGCCGGGGCAGGCGGGGGCGTCCCCGCACGGCGGTCCGGGGTGCTCGGTGGGCGCCGCGGGTGGCCCCGCCGATCCGCGCGCGGATGGGTGACATGGACGCCGGTGCGATGACTCCGGCCTCCGCGGCCGCCCACCAGTGTTCCACCAGCGAACCGGGCGGCGGGTCAGGGGAGGCCTGCACCCCGGTGAAGGTGCCGCCCGCGTCGTGCACCCTCGCGGCGAATTCCACGTGCTCCGCGGTGGGCGCGGCCGGGACGAGCAGATCCAGGTCGCCGGCCGGTACCAGGGCGATGAGGGGTTCCGTGGAGCCGATGGAGCCGCGGACCCTGATCACCACCTCGCCCTCGGCCACCAGTTCGTCGAGGTGGGCGGGGCGGTAGCCGCGCAGGCGGGCGGGCAGGATGTGGGACTCCCACGCACTGGCTGGCAGCACCGCGCCGGCCAGCCTCTGGAGGATGAAGAGGATCTCGTCCGGGCTCGAGTCGGGACGTTCGTCGGTGTGGTGCCAGGCTGCCAGGAACCGGGTCAATGCGGTGGTGGAGACCGGCTGCACCTGAGCCCGTGCGGCAGCCAGGGAGTGCGTGCGGATCCGGCGCAGCACCTCGGCATCGACGTACTCGACCTCGGTCGTGCCCGCGGTGAACTGACCGGCCACCAGGCGCCGCTCCGCGGTCTCCCGTTCCAGCAGCAGCCGGGCGGTGGCCACCCCAATGCCAAATGCCTCCGCCACCGCGCCCACCGTGAAGGGGGCATGGGTGCGGGCGTAGCGCGACACCAGCTGCGTCAGGGGATCCCTGCCCTCCACCGGGACGTCGGGTGCCCCGGGAGGCAGCGGGATGCCCAGGGCGTCGCGGAGGAGGGCCAGGTCGCCCCTGGCCACCACGTGCGGACGTCCTGCGATGTTAACCCTGGCCAGCCTGTCGTCGTGTTCCCACCGCAGCGCCTCGGTGGTGCGGGCAGCGAGGCCGTCCTCGGGGATCGGTCCGAGCAGCCGGGGGAGGTCGACGAGCGATTCCAGGTCACGTGCCCGTCTGTCGGGAGAGGTGTGCTGCAGGTCGGCCTCCACCGCCGCCAAGATGGCGGGGTCCAGCACTTCCCGCAGGTCGAGGGTGCCCAGCACGGAGGCCAGGAGGGCCGGGTCGAGCGAGAGGGCGGCTGCTCGGCGCTCGGTCAGGGGAGCG
Source organism: uncultured Tessaracoccus sp. (assembly GCA_964588895.1). Classification (GTDB taxonomy): domain Bacteria; phylum Actinomycetota; class Actinomycetes; order Propionibacteriales; family Propionibacteriaceae; genus Arachnia. The sequence goes on along the minus strand of CAZPSO010000050.1, from coordinate 3,669 downwards.
TCCTCGTCGTAGATGAAGGAGCCGGTGTAGCTGAACAGGTGGCTGGCGGCCATCGGACTCGGTTGGGGCGTGGTCACCTCCGCCAGGCGCACCTGACCGCGCTGCAGTTGCCGCAGCAGATGGAGCAGGCCGGGCAGGTCGTAGACGTCGTGGAGGACTTCCCGGAGAGTCTCGATGATGATGGGGAAGCGGGGGTGGTGGCGCGCCACCTCCAGCAACTGTGCAGCACGTTGCCGCTGCTGCCACAGCGGCGCGCGTTTGCCGGGATCGCGTCGGGGCAGCAGCAGGGCGCGAGCGGCGCACTCGCGGAACCGACCGGCGAACAGGGCGGTGTTGCCCACTTGCTCGGTGACGAGCCGCTCGGCGTCGTCCGGGTCGGACAGCACCAGGGAGCCCACCTCGTCGGCGGTGGCGGAATCAGGCATCCGCCAGATGATGCCGTCGTTGGAGGCCACCGGGTTGACGTCCAGTCCGGTGCGCTGCCGGATGGCGTCCCCGATCAGCAGTGCCCACGGCGCCAGTACCGAGTGGCCGATGGGGCTGTGCAGCACGAAGCGCCAGTCACCCACCTCGTCGCGGAAGCGTTCCAGCACCACCGTGCGGTCGTCGGGCAACGCACCGGTGGCCTCGCGTTGTTGCTCCAGCAGCGAGATGATGTTGGCACGGGTGTTTAGGTCCAGGTGGTCACCGTCCAGGCGGTTGGTGTCGGCGCCCACCTCCCGCAGGTAACGGCCCAGCGCCAGACCGAGTTCGGTGGGACGCCCCTGGGCCTCGCCCCGCCAGAAGGGCAGGCGTCCCGTTCGGCCGGGAGCCGGGACCACGCGGACCTGGTCGCGGGAGATCTCCTGGATCTGCCAGGAGGAGGCGCCCAGCGTGAACACGTCGCCCACCCTGGACTCGTAGACCATTTCCTCGTCGAGTTCGCCGACGCGGCGGGCGCCGTCGTCGCTGGAGGCCAGGAACACGCCGAACATGCCACGGTCCGGGATGGTGCCGCCGGAGGTGACGGCCAGCCGGAGGGTGCCGGGGCGTGCGAACAGGCGCCCCTCGCCTTCGACGAGGCGGGCCCGGAGTTCCGCGAAATCGGCGCTGGGATAGCTGCCGGTCAGCAGCTCGACCACTGCATCCAGCACGGTGCGCTCCAGGCCGGCATAGGGCAGGGAGCGGGTCACCGCCTGGTACCAGGCGTCGATGTCCAGGCCGGCGTCCCCGGCAGCCACCGTGGCGGCCACGGTCTGCTGCGCCAGCACGTCAAGGGGCAGGCGCGGCACCTGGAGCTCTTCGATCTGCCCCGCCAGCATGCGTTCCAGCACCAGGGACGAGGGGGCGAGATCGCTGCGGTGCATGGGGAACAGCACGCCGCGGGAGACCTCGCCCACGGCATGGCCGGCGCGACCGATCCGCTGCAGGGCGCTGGAGACGGCCGGTGGTGCCGAGATCTGGATGACCCGGTCCACCGAGCCCATGTCGATGCCCAGCTCCAGGCTGGAGGTGGCCACCACACACCGCAACGCTCCGGACTTCAGCGCGGTCTCGATCTCCTCCCGGGCCTGTTTGCTGACGGAACCGTGGTGGGCGCGGGCGATGACCGCCGGGGCGTGTCCCACCTCGTCGGAGGCAGCCATCACCTGGGCCGGACCATGTCGCGAGGGCAGGGCCAGGGACTCCGGATCGTGTTCCTCGGCCCAGATCTCGTTGAGTCTGGCGGTCAGGCGTTCCGCCGTGCGGCGGGAGTTGGCGAACACCAGGGTGGAGCGGGCCGCCATGACCAGGTCGTATACCTCGCGCTCCACATGGGGCCAGATGCTGCCGGTGGTTGCCGTCGGGGCCAGCAGCGGGTCCACCGCAGCTGCGTCGGGGACGGGGGTGGCGTCGGGATCAGTGATGTCCACCACCGGAAGCCGGGTGTGCACCTCCCAGCGCTTCTCGGCGGGTGGGGCCACGATGCGCACCGGCCGATCGCCGCCCAGGAACGCCGCCACCCGGTCCGCGGGACGGATGGTGGCGGACAGGGCGATGCGCTGCACGTCGCGACCCACCAACCGGTCCAGCCGCTCCAGTGAGAGGGCGAGGTGGCTGCCGCGTTTGGTGCCCGCCAGGGCGTGGATCTCGTCGACGATGACGGTGGTGGTGTGTGTCAGGGTGGAGCGCGCCGCGGAGGTCAGCATCAGGTACAGCGACTCCGGGGTGGTGATCAGCACGTCCGGGGGCTGGCGCACCAGCCTGGTCCGTTCCTGGGGGCTGGTGTCGCCCGAGCGGACTCCCACCGATACATCGCCCACCTGTGTGCCGAGCCGCTCGGCGGTGCGGCGGATCCCCACCAGCGGTGCGCGCAGGTTGCGTTCCACGTCGGTTCCCAGGGCCTTGAGGGGCGAGATGTAGACCACGCGCGTTGCACGGTGCTCCAGGGGATGGGCCGAGATGTGGTCCAGCGCCCACAGGAAGGCGGCCAGCGTCTTGCCGGACCCGGTGGGGGCCACCACCAGCGTGTGGTTGCCCTGCGCGATGGATTCCCACGCCTTGGCCTGGGCGGGGGTGGGGGATTCGAAGACGTCGTTGAACCACGTGGCGGTGGCTTGGGTGAAGCGCGCCAGCGGGTCTGTCATGGGGCAAGTGTGCCAGCACTCAGCACCGCCGACCCGAATTCTGGCGCCGGGACAAATGGCCAAGGAAAGCGCATGTTCCGGACGGAGATGTCCAAAGAAGGCGACTTCTTGGGTGATTTGTCCCACGAGGCCCTCCAGCCAGGTGCGAGTAGCAGCGTGCTGGTGCACGAAAGGGCCCCGGTTCCCAACGGGAACCGGGGCCGATTGATCGGGTGAAACCTCGGGGTCAGTCGCCAGCGATCTCCGCGCCGTCGGTGGACCAGTTGATGTGGAAGCTGCCCTCGTCGTCAATGCGACGGTAGGTGTGTGCGCCGAAGTAGTCGCGCAGACCCTGGGTGAGGGCAGCGTTCAGGCGTGGTGCGCGAACCTGGTCGTAGTGGGCCAGGGCCGAGGCGAAGCCCGGCACGGGGACGCCGGCCCGGGCCGCGGTGGCCACCACCTCACGCCAGCCGTCCTGCGAGTCCGCCAGTCCGGCCACCACGGAGGGAGCCTCGAGGAGGGTGATCAGGTTGCCACCCGCGTACTCGGAGCGGATGCGCTCGAGCAGCTTGGCGCGGATGATGCAGCCGGCCCGCCAGATGCGGGCCACGCCCTCGATGTCGATGTCCCAGCCGTACTCCTGCCCGGCCATGCGGATCTCGTCCAGGCCCTGGGCGTAGGCCACCACCTTGGACGCCCACAGCGCCTGGCGGATGGCTTCGACGAACGCAGCGCGGTCCTGGACCTGGATGCTGCCATCGGGGCCCTGCAGTGCCTTCTGCGATGCCTGGCGCAGTTCGGGGGAGGAGGAGACGGCGCGGGCGAACACGGACTCGGCAATGGTGTTGACCGGGGTGCCGAGGTCCAGGGCCGACTGCACGGTCCAGGTGCCGGTGCCCTTCATGCCGGCGGCGTCCACGATCACGTCGGTCAGCGGCTTGCCGGTGCGGGGGTCCTTCTTGCGCAGTACTTCGGAGGTGATCTCGATCAGGTAGGAGTCGAGGTCGCCGGTGTTCCACTCGGCAAAAACGTCGGCCATCTCGTCGTTGGACAGGCCGAGCGCAGACAGGAGGACCCACGCCTC
>CAZPSO010000049.1:6310-13039 GCA_964588895.1 uncultured Tessaracoccus sp. | reverse complement strand
GGCACCTGGTGCTGCCCGTCATCTCACTGGCCGTGGTGCAGGGCAGCATCCTGGCTCGCTACGTCCGCAGCAGCGTGCTGGAGGTCCTGCGCGAGGACTATTTTCGCACCGCGCGAGCCATGGGTTGGTCGCAGGCCTCCGCGCTGTGGCGGCATGGCCGCCGCAACATCGCGATTTCGCTGCTGACCGTGGTCGGGCTCCAGTTGGCCACACTGGTGGTGGGCGCCATCCTGGTGGAGCAGGTCTTCACCCTCCCCGGACTGGGCTCCAGGCTCTTGCAAGCCGTCGGACAACGCGACCTGGTGCTTGTCCAGGCCATCGTGCTGCTGCTGGTGTGGCTGGTACTGCTGATCAACTTCGTGGTGGACCTGGCCTACCAGGCCATCGACCCTCGGCTGAAACAGGGGGCGATGTGATGATGCGGCGCGCGAACTTGGCGGTGGGTGTGGTCATCGTGACGATCATCGTGCTGATGGCGCTGGTCGGACTGCTGTGGACGCCCTTCGACCCCAATGCCATCGCCGGCACCCGACTCCAGCGGCCCGGTTGGCCCCATGTCCTCGGGACCGACTCACTGGGCGGGGACATCCTCTCCCGCATCCTGGTCGGCGCCGGCCAGGTGCTGATGGTGGGAATCGTCGCGGTGCTGTGCGCAGCCGCGGTGGGCATACCCGTCGGCGTCATCTCCGGCATGTCCAGGGGCTGGCTCGGCCGGGTGCTTGCACGAGCCTCTGACATCCTCTACGGCTTCCCCGCGCTGCTGCTCGCCATCCTGTTCGCCGCCGCGCTCGGAGGCTCGACGTATACCGCCATGATGGCAATCGCCGTGGCCACCGTCCCCGCGTTCGTCCGGATGGCCCGGGCGGGGACCCTTCAGGTGATGCCCCTTGCCTTCGTGGAGGCCTCCCGACTGGCCAACGCCGGGCCGTTGGCCATCGCCCGCCGGCATGTGCTGCCCAACGTGGCGCCGTTGTTGGGCGTGCAGGCGTCCGTGTCCTTCGGCCTGGCCATCCTCGCTGAGGCCGGCCTGTCCTACCTGGGCCTCGGCTCCTCACCCCAGACTCCGACGTGGGGCCGCATGCTGCGCGACGCCCAGGACCAGATCTTCGTGGAGCCCATGGTGGCACTGTGGCCCGGTTTGGCCATCACGCTCGCCACCTTCGGCTTCAACCAGCTCGGCGACGGCCTGCGTGACCTGCTGGACCCCCGGCTGAGGGAGGTGGCATGAGTCTCCTGGAGGTTCATGACCTGACCGTGCGCTTCGGTCGTCGGCGGGCCGTGGCCGTCGATGGCATCTCCTTCGCGCTGGAGGCCGACGAGCGCCTGGGCATCATCGGTGAGTCCGGCTCTGGCAAGTCGGTGACCTGCCTCGCCATCCTCGGCCTGTTGCCCGAGACCGCTCACGTCACGGGTTCCATCCGTTTCGACGGCCAGGAACTGGTGGGCCTGCCCGAGCGCAGGCTCCGGGACCTGCGCGGGGACCGGATCTCCATGGTCTTCCAGGAACCCATGACCGCGCTGGACCCCACCATGCAGGTGGGGCGCCAGATCGGCGAGGTGGTGGCCCTTCACCATGGTGAGCGCAGCGGTCAGATCCGGTCGCTGGTGGAGCAGTGGCTCAGCCGATGCGGCATCAAGGATCCGGCGCGGGTGGCCCACTCGTACCCGCACGAACTCTCCGGGGGCCAGCGCCAGCGGGCACTGATCGCCATGGCGCTGGCGAATCGCCCGGGGTTGGTGTTGTGCGATGAACCCACCACGGCGCTGGACGTGATCGTCCAGCGGCAGGTACTGGACCTGCTGGTGGAGGAGCTCCAGGGCCGCGCATCACTCTTCGTCTCCCACGACCTCGCCGTCGTGCGTCACATCTGCCGCCGGGTGGCGGTGATGCGCCGTGGCCAGATCGTGGAGACCGGCGACATCGAAGGCTTGCTGGACGATGCGCGCCACCCCTACACCCGCCGCCTGATCGCCGCAGCCAAGTTGGACCCGGAGGCGACATGACATTGCTTCAGACCCGCGACCTGAGGGTCGAGTTCCACCAGCGCAACGCCACCGTCCATGCGCTGGATGGGGTGGACCTGGAGCTCCAGCCGGGGCAGCGTCTGGGACTGGTGGGCGGTTCCGGTTCCGGCAAGACCACCCTGGCCCGCTGCCTGGTGGGTCTGCAGCGCGCCACCAGTGGTGAGATCCGGTTCGACGGAGGCCGCGTCGGGACGGAAGACACCCGGGGGTGGGAGGCGGTGCGCCGTCGCGTCTCCATGGTCTTCCAGGACCCCAACTCCTCCCTCAATCCCCGCATGCGGCTGGTGGACATCATCACCGAACCGTTGCGCCAGGACGTGGGACGTGGAGCACCGCGTCTGCGCGAGGCGGCCACCCGGGCCCTGGAGTCCGTGGCCCTCGACGACGACATGCTGGGGCGCTTCCCGCACGAACTCTCCGGGGGACAACGGCAACGCGTGGCCATCGCACGCGCGCTGGTCAACGAACCCGACGTGCTGATCGCCGACGAACCGGTCTCCGCCCTTGATGTCTCCGTGCGTGCCCAGATCATTGCCCTGTTGCGCGAGGCCGTCCAGCGCCGCGCGCTCACGCTGTTGTTCGTCAGCCACGACCTGGGGGTGGTGCGCCATCTGTGCAGCGACGTGTTGGTCATGTCCGAGGGTCAAGTGGTGGAGCGGGGCAGGACTCCCGAGGTGCTGGGCAATCCGAAGCACCACTACACGGCGGCCTTGGTGGACGCCTCGCTGAGCCTCTAGACGCACGGGGTAGTCTGTCGCATCGTGAAGGTGCTGCTGCTTGAGAACATCCACGCCGAAGCCGTTCGTCTGCTCGAGGACCGCGGCTACGAGGTCGAAACCCGTGCGGGCGCCCTCGACGAGGACGATCTGATCGCCGCCCTCGCGGATGTTGGTCTGCTCGGCATCCGTTCCCGCACCAACATCACGGAGAAGGTGCTGGCCAGCGCCCCGGACCTCCTCGGCATCGGCGCCTTCTGCATCGGCACCAACCACATCGACCTCGAAGCGGCCGCCCGCCACGGCGTGGGCGTGTTCAACGCGCCATACTCCAACACCCGCTCCGTCGTGGAACTGGCCATTGCCGAAATCATCTCCATGGCGCGCCGCCTGACCGACCGGAACCGGGCCCTGCACGAGGGCGTCTGGGACAAGTCCGCAGTGGGAGCGCATGAAGTCCGGGGCCGCTCCCTCGGCATCGTCGGCTACGGCAACATCGGCTCGCAGCTGTCCATCGTCGCCGAGGCCCTGGGCATGCACGTCTACTTCTACGACATCGTCGACAAACTGGCGCTGGGCAACGCCAAGCGGGTCAACTCGATGGAGGAGCTGTTCGAGCGTTCCGAGACCATTTCCGTGCACGTGGACGGTCGAGCCAGCAACACCAACCTCTTCGGCGAGCGGGAGTTCGCCATGATGCGGCCCCGCTCCCTGTTCCTCAACCTGTGCCGCGGCCAGATCGTGGACCACGACGCCCTGCACGACGCGCTGATCTCGGGCCACATCGCCGGCGCTGCCATCGACGTGTTCCCCACCGAGCCCGTCAACAAGGGTGATGCCTTCAGCTCGAAGCTGCAGAATGTGCCCAACGTCATCCTGACCCCGCACATCGGCGGTTCCACCCAGGAGGCCCAGTTCGACATCGGGCGCTTCGCCGCCGGGAAGATCGCTGACTACGAGCTGCTCGGCAACACCTCCATGTGCCTGTCGCTGCCGGAGGTGGGCGCGGCCCCCACGGAGGCGACCCGGATCGCCCACCTGCACCGCAACGTGCCGGGCGTGCTCGCCCGCCTCAACTCAATCCTGGCGGCCCACAACATCAACATCGGGTTCCAGAGCCTCGCCACCAGTGGCGAGCTTGGTTACGTGATCACCGACGTGACCGGGGACGGGATCGAGGGCCTCGCGGCGGAACTGGGCAAGATGGAAGAGACAGTACTGGTACGCGTCCTGCAGGGGCCGACCCACTAGGCCCTGAGCGCATCCACAGCGGCATCGTGAAGCAGGCCGTTGCTGGCCAGGGCTCCGGGACCCCAGGGGCCATCCGTGCCATCCAGGTTGGTGAACCTGCCGCCGGCCTCCCTCACGATGATGTCCAGCGCAGCCATGTCATGCAACGCCAGCTCTGGTTCGCAAGCCACGTCGACGCTACCCTCCGCCACCAGCATGTAGCTCCAGAAATCACCGTAGGCCCGGGTGCGCCACACCTCGCGCATCAAGTCGATGAAACCCTGCCCGCGGCCGGAGTCCACCCATCCCGGTATGTCGGAGTACGACAGGGACGCATCGCCGACGCTACCCACGCGCGAAACCTGGATGTGCGTGGCGTTGAGGATGGATCGTCCCGTGAATGCGCCCCCGCCCTTGCTCGCCCACCAGCGACGCGACAATGCGGGCGCCGAGACGACGGAGGCCACCACCTCGTGGTCCACCTCTAAAGCGATCAGGGTGGCCCACACCGGAACGCCCCTGAGATAGTTGGCGGTGCCGTCAATAGGATCGATGATCCAGCGCCGATGGCTGTCGCCGGTGTCGTCGAACTCCTCCCCGTGCACGGCATCGCGTGGCCGGGTGCGCGAGAGGGTCCTGCGGATGGATTCCTCCACGGCAGTGTCGGCCTCGGTGACGGGGGACTGGTCCGGTTTCGTGGACACGCGCAGATCCAGTGCCTTGAAGCGGTTCATGGACAGTGAATCGGCGTCGTCAGCCATCAGGTGCATCAGGCGGACGTCATCGGTGTACGCGGAAACCATGTCCCAAACCTAGCAGCGGGGCACGTGACCTCACGCGAAGGCGCGCTCCATACGACGGAACGAGGCCAGTCGCGCGGGGGCCAGGCGGCCCTCGACCACGGCCTCATCCAGCGCGCATTCCGGCGACTCGCTGGCATGCCGGCAGCCACGGGGACAGCCTTCCGCGATCTTGCTGAGATCGGAGAACGCGCCCAGGAAGGCGCGTTGGTCGACGTGGCTGATCCCGAAGGAGCGCACACCCGGGGTGTCGATGATCCAGCCCCCGTGGGGGAGGGGGATCGCCTCCGCAGAAGTGGACGTGTGCCGGCCCTTGCCGGTGGATTCGTTCACGGCACCAATGGCACGTTCCACGCCCGGCACGAGCGCGTTGACCAGTGTGGACTTGCCCACTCCGGAGTGGCCCACCAGCACCGTGGTGTGTCCCCCCAGCGCGGCCAGCAGGTGGCTGATGTCAGCCCCCGGGCGGGTTGCGAAGACCTCGATGCCCAGCGGCGCGTAGGCATCCCGGATTTCCGTGGGGTCGCCGAGGTCGGCCTTGGTCAAGCACAGCAACGGTGTGATCCGGGCGTCGTAAGCCGCTACCAGGATGCGATCGATCATGCCCATGCGCGGTTCTGGATCCGCCAGTGCCACCACGATCATCAACTGGTCCGCGTTGGCCACGATGGGTCGTTCGAAGGTGTCCGCGTCGTCTGCGCTGCGACGCAGCATGGTCTCCCGCGGCTCCACCTCCACGATCCGGGCCATGGTGCCCTCGGCAGCGGAGACATCCCCGTCCAGCCGGACCAGATCGCCGACGATCACACCTTTGCGGCCCAGGACGCGGGCCTTGGTGGCGGTGACGAGCTTGTCGTCCATCCGGCACCGGTACCGGCCCCGGTCGACGATCACCACGCGGGCAACGGGAGCATCCGAGTAGTCGGGGCGCTCCTTGGTGCGGGGGCGGCTTCGCTTTCGGGGCCGCTCGAAGCGGGCGTAGTCGTCCTCGTACCGGCTCATCCAGCCACCAGGTCGTGCCACCGGTCGGCGAAGTCGGGCATGGTCTTGGAGACGCACTCGATGTCGGAGACCTTGAGCCCGGGATGACGCAACGAGAGCAGTGCCGCCGCGTGCACCATGCGATGGTCGGCGTAGGTCTCGAAAACCTCCCGAGCCGGTGCGCCTTCCGGCCGACCGCTGATCTCCAGCCCGTCGGTGGTTTCCCTGGCCTGGATGCCGAGCCTGTTGAGTTCGGCGGCCAATGCCTCCAGGCGGTTGGTTTCGTGGCCCCGGATGTGTCCGACCCCCCGGATGGTGCTGACGCCGCCGGCCATGGCCGCCAGGGACGCGACGACCGGGGTGAGTTCCGAGGCGGCGTGCAGGTCCACGTCCACGGGACGGATGGTCCCGTCACCAGACAGCGTGAGTCCATCCTCACCCCGGCTCACCTGGGCGCCCATCGAGATGGCGACCTCCTGGAACAGTTGGCCGGGCTGCAGGGAGCTGCCCGGCCATCCCGGGACTGTGACCTGGCCGCCGAGCACCAGGGCAGCAGCGAGGAAGACCGCGGCGTTGGTCAAGTCGGGCTCGATGCGCACGTCGGCAGCGCGGATGGGGCCAGGGTGGACGTGCCACGAGGTGGCATCCACCTGCTCCACCCTCACGCCCCGGTCCTGGAGCATCTGCGTGGTCATGGCGATGTGTGGCCGGGACGGGACGGAGGCTCCCTGATGGGTGATGCGCAAGCCCCGGGGCAGGCGCGCTCCCACGAGCAGGAGGCCGGAGACGAACTGGCTGGAGGCGGAGGAGTCGATGACGACCTCTGCATTGGTCGAGGGACCGGGGGAAACGGTCAACGGCAACTCATCTGCATCGATCGTGGCACCCAGTTGCCTCATCCCGTCGAGCAAACCGCCCATGGGTCGCTGGCTGGCGTGCGGGTCGCCGAAGAAACGGGTGGGCCCCTCGGCGAGGAG
>CAZPSO010000049.1:0-6210 GCA_964588895.1 uncultured Tessaracoccus sp. | reverse complement strand
GATCCGACCGGAGCCAGACGGAAGGGAGGCCGCCATCAAGAAACTGCTGCGTCGATCTTCTTGGATACCTTCTTCGCCTTTTTCCTGGCGTCCTTGGCGGCCCGCTTGGCGGAGCGTTGCGCCCGCCCCTTGACCACCTCGGCCTTGTCCACCGCCCGCTGGGCGCCCTTCTCCGTGCGGTAGCCCAGGCTCGGCCTGCCCTGCAGGTCCCGCGAAGCCACGAGGGCCGCGCCCAGGAGGGCGCCATGGGTGAGGGCCTCAGAGCGGGACGCGGACCGCTCGGACTCCGAGGTGGACTTGTCGGGCCAGGCGATGGCGACGTTCATGGCGCTGGCCTTGACCAGCAATATCGCGCCGAGTCTGCGTCCGATGCCGGTGGCGAACATGGCACCGCCTGCCAACTCCAGCGCACCCGTCAACCGCACCCAGGTCTCGGCCTGCTCCGGGACGTGGGAGGAGTAGCCGGCAGGAGCGAGGCGCTGCACCAACGGGGTGAGGGTCTCGGTGACGCGGGCCGCGTCATCAGCCTGCTCGGCGGGCTTGGTGACCTTCTTCAGGCCATCGACAATGAACACACTGGCGAACAGTGAGCGACCAATGAAGCGCAAAAAACTCATGCACCAAACATACCTTCTAGATTGGGAGCATGTGTGGACGCTACGCAGCCAGCGCCGACCCGGCCGAGCTGGTGGAGGACTACGAAATTGACGAGGTGACCCCCGAGGGCCGGGAGGCCACCCGCCCACGGTTCAACCTGGCACCCACCGACGATGTACCGGCCATCGTTGAGCGTTCCGGAGACGGCGCCACCTTACGCAAACTGGTGGGTCTCCGATGGGGGCTTGTACCCAGTTGGTCGAAGGCTGCCGGCGGAGCAGCTCGCATGATCAACGCCCGCGTCGAGACAGTGGCCAGCAAGCCCGCGTACCGGAAGGCCTTCAGTGCCCGTCGTTGTCTCCTGCCCGCCCTCGGGTACTACGAGTGGCGGCCGCGGGAAGTGGCGGGCAGGACGCTGAAGCAGCCCTGGTTCCTTCGACCCCAAGACGGATCGCGCATCCTCATGGCGGGGATCTACGAGTTCTGGAAGGGCCCCGACGGCTGGCTCTCGACCGTTTCGATCATCACCACCTCGGCCACCGATGACGTGGGGTGGGTCCATGACCGGATGCCGATGACGGTGACCGACGTCGATGCATGGCTGGATCCCGCGCTCGAGCACCCCGAGGCCGCGCGGACACTGTTGGAAGCCCCGAGCGGATTGACTCCTTTCGCGGTGTCGCGGGAGGTCAACAACGTACGCAACGACGGAGCCCACCTCGTGGAGCCCGTGGACCTCGAGCGGGAACCGGCGGAATAAAGCGGTGGGTGGTGGTGTTGGAACGGGTATGACGATGACCGCGCTGCAACCATCCGCCAGGACGTATGGTTTCTCAGCGCTATCATCATTCCTGATGGACATTGACCAGGCATCCACCGAGGTGGTGGAACAGGACTTCGAAACAGAGGCGTTGAGCCACATCGACCGGCTCTACGCCCAGGCGTTGCGCATGACGCGCAACGCCGCTGACGCCGAGGACGTCGTCCAGGAGACCTACGCCAAGGCCTTTACCGCCCAGCACACGTTCAAACCGGGCACCAACCTGAGGGCTTGGCTCTACCGGATCCTGACCAACACCTACATCAACACCTACCGCAAGTCACAACGCTCGCCGAAGACCAGCGACCACGCCGAGGTGGAGGACTGGCAGTTGGCCTCCGCGGCCTCGCATGACTCCAGCGGGTTGCGATCCGCAGAGATGGAGGCGTTGGACCAGATCCCCGACGAGGCCGTCACGGAAGCGTTGAAGGACCTGCCCGAGAACTTCCGCCTCGCGGTATGGCTCTCCGACGTGGAGGGCTTCGCCTACAAGGAGATCGCGGAGATCATGGACACACCCATCGGCACCGTGATGAGTCGGCTGAACCGGGGACGCGCCCAGTTGCGTGCCAACCTCGCCGACTACGCGGCGGAGCGGGGGATCTCCAAGGCTGGTGCGAAGCGATGAGCGGCTGGAGCCACGAACACGACGAGATGGACGAGTGTGTCCGCGCCCTGGAGAGCGTGCACGCCTTCCTCCACGGGGAACTCGAAGATCCGGACGCCGACCTGATCCGTCATCACCTGCACGCGTGCGAACGATGTATGGAGAACTTCGAGATCGAATCGACCATCACGGAGATGCTCAAGCGCAGCGACCGCCCGGCTGCGGCGCCCGTGCACCTGAGGACCCGGATCATCTCGATGAAGGTGCAGCGCCGCACCTGACACCGACGTCAAAGGGCCGCCACCTCCGTGGGAGGGACGGCCCTTGTGTGGTTGTCGAATCAGGCGTTGGGTCGCTTGCCGTGATTCGCACCGTTCTTGCGACGTGCCTTGCGCTTGCGGCCTCGCTTGCTCATCATGGGCGCCTCCTTGAAGTCTTTGGTTGAGCAACAGCGTCCCATTCTGCCAGAGTTGCGACCATGGTGGATCCAGCTGGACTGACGGACATAGAGTGGCTCGAGTGGTTCGAGGCCCAATGGCACATACTCGCCGACCTCAGTTTCTCCGACCTGCTCCTGTGGTTGCCCTCCGAGGGCGGTGAGCAATTCACTTGCGTGGGGCAGGTGCGACCCGTGACGGGACCCACCGCGCTGGAGGAGGACGTCCTCGGCGAGGTGCTGCAGCACGAGCCGGGGCACCAGGTGGTGGCCGCCTACCTGTCGGAGGAAATCGTCGACACCAGCGACAACGAACTGGACGCAGGCATCCCGGTGGACGTGTGGGCAGTCCCGATCCTGCGCAATGGGCAGTGCATCGCCGTCCTGGAGCGACACACGAACCAGATGGGGGTCCGTGCCACCGGGGCCCTCGAGGAGAACTACCTCGAGGCGGCCAACGTGCTCACGGACATGCTGCTGTCGGGAAACTTCCCCCTCGCGCCGCGGATGGATCGCGCCCTGGCCCCAAGGGTGGGCGACGGTGTCATCCGGGTGGGCAACGACGGCGTCATCACCTACGCCTCCCCGAACGCCATCACCGCCTTCCGGCGGCTCGGTGCCATCGGAGACCTCGAGGGGGAGAACTTCTCCATGCTGAACCGCTCCGTGAAGCGGAGCGTCGAGTCCATGGGCCAAACCCTGGAATCAGATCTCAGCCAGTCGCGCAGTGTGGTCTTCGACATCGAACAGGCGCGCAGCGCGGTGCGGGTGGTGGTGCTGCCCCTGGACGTCGACGGAGTACCACTAGGGGCGTTGGTGCTGTGCCGCGACACCACTGACCTCAGGCGACGCGACCAGATGCTCGTCACCAAGGACGCCACCATCCGCGAGATCCACCACAGGATCAAGAACAACTTGCAGACCGTGGCCGCGCTGCTGAGGATGCAGTCACGCCGACTGCAGTCCGAGGAGGGAAGGGAGGCTCTCCGAGACGCGATGCGCAGGGTTTCGTCGATTGCGGTGGTGCATGACACGTTGAGCCACACCATCGACGATGACCTGGCCTTCGACCACGTCTGTGACCGAATCCTGCGGATGGTGGGCGATCTGGCAGCCCCCGACGGCACGGTGGACGCACGGCGACGCGGAAGCTTCGGGGTGGTCTCACCGGATGCAGCCACGGCGATGGCCATGGTGCTCACGGAACTGTGCCAGAACGCGATCGAACACGGTCTGCAGGGCGGGTCCGGATCAGTGGAGGTGGTTCCGGAGCGAATGCCGGGAGGGCTGCAGGTGGATGTCCTGGACAGCGGGTCGGGACTGGCGGCGGACTTCGAATTGAGCGCACAGACGAGCCTGGGCCTGAACATCATCCAGACCCTGATCGGCGATCTGGGTGGAAGCATCCGCCTGACTGCCCGGGAGGATTCCGAGGGCACCCGGGCCCGCATTTGGCTGCCCGACGCAGCCTAGTGGTTCATCAATTGTTGCGGAGTCGGGTGCGTGCAGCACGACGCTTGATTGCGCGTCGTTCATCTTCGCTCATACCGCCCCATACACCATGATCCTGGCCCGCCTCCAGGGCCCAGGCCAGGCACTGGTCCTTCACCTCGCAGCGTTGGCAGATCTTCTTGGCCTCCTCAATCTGCTGCAAGGCGGGACCGGTGTTCCCAACCGGGAAGAAAAGCTCCGGATCCTCGGTGAGGCAGGCAGCCTTGTGGCGCCAATCCATCTGGGCATGACTCCTTAACCGACAACAAGAAAATCTTTACATCGAACGAACACAGGAAACTTACTTTGAGACTAGGCGATAAACAAGTGCCACGCCGGGATTTCGGGTTCAGCACCCGATGTTGCCCCCGAGTTGCGGCCGGCGGCGGGGTTGGGCCACAGTTCTTGGCATGAACGCCATGGGGAACCTGTTCCGGCCCGTCGGCCTGGGAATCGCCGTGACCGGGACTGCCCTGAGTGCCCTGGCCCTGCTCGGCATGGGCGTTGCCTCCATCACCGCACGGTGGACCACCTTCGGCGTGGGCATCGGCGTAGTGCTGATCGTCTATGGGCTGCTGGTGGGCGCCGGGGCCTATCTGGGCATGAAGCGGGTGCCGCTGGCCCGGGGGATGATGGTTGCGCCGGCACTGCTGCACCTCGCGTCCGCAGCCAGCTTCGCCACTTCCAACGACGTGCCCCAGAGGATCGGGTCCGGGCTTGCGGGAGTCTTCTTCGTGGTGGTCGTGGCGGCCGCACTGCTGCCCAGCACCCGCAGGGCGCTCATGGAAGACGAGATGCCCCCCGGGACGGATGGGCGATGAACCACTCCGGTGGATTGTGCCCTGCCACGGCAAACGCCTCGGCGATCCGCCCACCCAGCTGAAGGCCGTCGCCGAGGCGGCACAGAGCGATGATGCAGCCGCCGAAACCCCCACCGGTCATGCGCGCGCCCAGCGCGCCGTGCTCCCGGGCCGTGTCCACCGCCAGGTCGACGGTCTCCACGGTGATCTCGTAGTCGTCGCGCATGGATGCGTGGCTGGCGTCCAGGACCGGACCCAGCTCCTCGAGGCGGCCGTCACGGGCAAGCGTCGAGGCCTCCACCGTCCGGGCGTTTTCGGTCACGACGTGCCGCACGCGCCTGCGCAGCACCTCGTCGTCGAGTTTCGCCAGGGCGTCATCCAGATCGTCCACGTCGCGCAGGGCACTGATGCCCAGGATGGAGGCGGCCTGCTCGCAGCTCGCGCGTCGGGCACCGTATTCGCCGTCGACGTGGCTGTGGGGGGTCTTGGTGTCCAGCACCAGGATCTCCAGACCGGCCGCCTGGAGGGGAAGGGGGACGGTGACGCTCTCCAGTGACCTGCAGTCCAGGAACAGCCCGGCATCCTGTTCGCACAGGATGCTCGCAGCCTGGTCCAGGATGCCGGTGGGGGCGCCGACGAAGTCGTTCTCCGCCATCCGGGCCACCCGGGCGCGTTCCATGGGATCGATGTCGAGGTGGTAGAGGTCGGCGATGGCGGTGAGGACGGCGCACTCGATGGCTGCCGAACTGGACAGGCCGGCCCCCAGGGGCACGTTGGAGGTCAGCACGAGGGTGGCCCCACCCACGCGGTGTCCGCAGCGGCGCAGGGCCCATACGACGCCAGCCAGGTATGCGGACCACTCGCTGTACGGCTCGAGGTCGGCCACCGACAGGGTGACCGTGTCCGCCATCTCGAGCGAGTGCATCACCAGCTTGCCATCGTCTCGGCGGCCGCCTGCCACCACGGCCCGCTGCTCGAGGGCGAAGGGCAACACGAAACCCTCGTTGTAGTCCGTGTGTTCACCGATCAGGTTCACGCGGCCGGGGGCAAACCACAGTCCTTCGGGGGTGTTGCCGGTCAGCCTTTCGAAGACCACGGCGGGATCCCCGGTGTCCATCAATCCTCCTCGTCGTCGAGGCGGGCCAGCCAGGAGGCCAACCGCTCGACGGGCGTCTCGAACTCGGGATTGAGGTCGACGAACGTCCTCAACTGCTCCGCGAGCCACTCGAAGCTGATCTCCTCGTCGCCGCGCCGGGCGACGAGTTCCTCGAGGCCCCGGTCGGTGAAGTACATGCCTCAGTCCCCGAAGGCCTCGTCCATCAACTGCTCGTGCTGCACCTTGTGGGCCTTGATGGAGCCCACCGAGGGGGCCGAGACCCATGGGCGGGAGACCCCGCGCATGCGGAACGGCTTGCCGGTTATCTCCTCCATGGCGGGTGACAGGTGCACGCTGAGGAAC
>CAZPSO010000048.1:0-13213 GCA_964588895.1 uncultured Tessaracoccus sp. | reverse complement strand
AAGCGCCCCTTCATGGTGATCGCCACCCAGAACCCCATCGAGATGGAGGGCACCTATCCCCTCCCCGAGGCCCAGCGAGACCGCTTCATGACGCGGATCCAGATGGGCTACCCGCAGCGCTCCAGCGAGATCGCGATGCTGACCGCCCAGGCCGGTGGCGACCAGGTGGGCAAGATCTCCCCCGTCACCGACGTCGACTTCATCGCCCGGGCCATCGACGCCATGCGCGACGTCTACGTCGCACCGGTCATCAACGACTACATCGTCTCCCTGACGGAAACCACCCGCAACAGCCCTGAACTGCGTCTGGGCGCCAGCCCCCGCGCCAGCCTGCACCTGATGCGTTCTGCCCGCGTCGTGGCCGCGCTGGACGGGCGCGACTACGTCATCCCCGAGGACATCGCCCGGATGGCGCCCGGCGTGTTGGCGCATCGCGTGCTGCTCACCGTCGACGCGCAGGTGGCCGGCACCACCGCACAGGACGCGGTGCAGCGCGTGATCCACGCGGTTCGTCAACCCAACCGAGGCTGACGCATTTGTTCTCCGGACTCCAACTGACGCTCCGCGGAGTGACGCTGTTGCTCGGCGGCATTGCCGTGGCCGCCGCGGCCGCGGTCATCGGCGAACCCGACCTCGCGTGGATCGGTGTGTTCCTGGTGGCGTTTCCCGTGGTGGGCGTCGTCATGGTGCTCGTGACCCGGCCCCGACTGCACTACGAACGCCACGTCGAGCCCGTCCAGGTGCCCATCGGGGGTTCGCCGCGTGCCAGCCTCCTGATCCGCAACAAGATGCCCCTGGCGCTGTCCACCCTGGAGTTCAAGGACCGCATCCCCAACGAACTGGGCAGCGACGCGGGCTTCAACCTGACGCGCGCGTTCGGCACCTGGGACCAGGTGGCCGGCTACGCCATCCCCGCCACGCAGCGCGGCCACTTCTCCATCGGCCCCCTGCAGGTGCGTTCCTTCGACCCGTTCGGCACGGCGCTGCTGGCGTGGAAGGTCCGGGGCGAGCCCACGTCGCTCAGGATCACGCCCCGCATCTTCGACCTCGAGAAGATGCGCAGCGGGGTCTCCTCCGGTTCGGCCGGGGAGGCCACCCCGCAGCGGATCGGCCAGGCCGGCCAGGACGACGTGCTCGTCCGCGAACACCGTCACGGCGATGACATGCGCCGGGTGCACTGGCGGATGAGCGCCAAGCAGGGCGAGCTGATGGTGCGGCTGGAGGAGCACCCCTGGGACCCGTCGCTGACCCTGATCGTGGACAACCGTTCCGGCGCCCACTTCGGCACCGGGCCCGACTCCACCCTGGAGTGGTGCATCTCGGCCGGCGCCTCGGTGGCCTCCGACCTGCTGGGCAACCGGTACCGGGTGACCATCCTGTCCGCCGACGACGTCATCTTCACCCCCCGCCACGGGGAGGCCACCAGCAACCGGGAGGCCATGGTCCGGGCCCTGACCGACGTGCGCGGCACCGGCCGCAAGGGGCTGGACTCCAGCCTGTCGGACTGGGAGGCGCTCAGCAGCTCGCACACCCTGATGGCCGCGCTCGGGCTGCTGACGCCCGAGGACGCCGCGGTCCTCTCCGGCGTGGGCCTGCACATGCTGACGGCCACGGCCGTGGTGCCGGATGCGGCCGCCTGGGGCGCCAACCGTGAGCAGTACGACCACCACAAGGACGCCTGCCGGCTGTTGCGTGCCTCCGGGTGGAACATTCAGGAGTACCGACCGGGCCAACTGGTCCCCGACGTGTGGAGCGCCCTGGTGAAGCGGAGCACACGGCGATGAAGTTCACCTACTCCGCGTTCAACTCGATCGCCATCGCGCTGGCCGTGCTGCTGGCGGCGCGCACGCTGCAACCCATGGTGGACCACTCGCTGGAGTGGCCCCTGGTCATCATCATGGTGGGCATCGCCGCGGCCGTGGGCCTGCTCGGGGCCGTGCTCGACGCACCACGGATCATCACGCTGGGCGTGCAGGGGATCACTCTGGTGGTGATCCTCGTCGCCATGGCGACGCTGATCAACCCGGTGGATCCCGAAGTGGAAACCTCCCTGCCCTCCCGGCTGCAGGAACTGGGCACCCAGGGGATCCAGACCGTCCAGGGCAACGCCGCACCCCTGCCCATGGATCCCGGGCTGATGTGGCTGGTGTTGGTGGCGCTGGCCCTGGTGTTGCTGCTCACCGAGTTGCTGGTCAACGGGCTGGAGCAGCCGGCGTGGAGCATCGCCCCGCTGGGTGTTCCTTACGGCATCGGCGCCATCGCCCTGCAGGACGAGATGCTGGCGACGGATTTCGTGACCATGGTGGTGGGCTACGCCCTGGTCCTCCTGGCCGCCACCGGCTTCCTGAACCACCGCATGGGCAACTCGGGGGAGCGGGTGGCCTTCGCCGTCTCCCGGGTGGTGGCTGCGCTCGTGGCCCTGGCGCTGGCGGCCGGCGTGACAATGGCCGTGACGCCGATGCTGCCCATGGGCGCCAAACGCCCCTGGCTGGCCACCGATCCCTCCCGGCCCATCGAGCTGGGTGATCCCACCGTCACTCTGAACGAGAACCTGCAACGACCCGCCGAGGAGCGGGTGCTGCGCTACACCACCAGCACCGGCCAACCCACCTACCTGCGCACCGTCGCGCTGACCAAGCTCACCACGGGTGGTGCCGTGCTGACGCCGATGCGGCTGTCCACGTCGGACCTCTCCGGCGCCTATGAACACCCGGGCTCGGAGCTCGAGGTGGAGGTGGAGATGGACTTCGGGTCCGAGTACCTGCCGGTGCCGTTCGTCGTCGACGATTTCTCGGCCGATGGGCAGTGGGCCTTCGACCGGGAGACCATGAGCATCATCGCCACGGGTGAGGCGCGCACCGACCAGACCCGCGAGCTGAACTACTCGGTGTCCTCGGTGGTGCCGGACCCGGAGCACGCGTCGGTGGCGCAGGCCACGGCGGGCACCGACCCGGCCGGCACCGAGACGCTGGAGGTGCCGGAAGGCTTGGCCCCGGGGGTGCGCGAGCTGGTGGATCAGCTCACCGACGGCGTCGACAGTGATGGCGCCGCCGCCCAGGCCATTCAACGCTTCCTGCGTTCCGACCAGTTCACCTATTCCCTCGAGGCGCCCCAGTCCACCAACCTCGACACCCTCAGCACCTTCCTGCTCGAGCAGAACCAGGGCTATTGCATCCATTTCGCCGCCGGCATGGTCACGATGGCCCGCATGGCCGGTATCCCCGCCCGCATGGCCATCGGGTTCACGCCCGGATCGGCCGACGGTGACGGCTGGGTGGTCACCACCCACAACATGCATGCCTGGCCGGAGCTCTACTTCGAGGACCTGGGCTGGGTGCCGTTCGAGCCCAGCCCGGCCGTCGCCGGCCCGCCTGACTGGACCGATCCCGACGAGGTGGGCCCCGATGAGGCCCCCGAGTCGCCGAGCCCCGAACCCACCGAGCCCGACGCCACCCCCAGCCCGCCGGCACCGGAGATGCCCGAGGAGCCCACGATGGAACCCACCGCTGCCCCGGCGGATCCGGGGGACGCCGGGGACGAGCCCGGCAGCCGGGTGGGATGGATCGTGCTGTTCAGTGTGGTGGCGGCCGCCCTGCTGCCCGCGGGCTTCCGCCTGCTTCAACGCTGGTGGCGACTGCGCCCTGACCAGCCCATCGGCGTCGCCACCGAGCGGGCCTGGGCCGAGGTGCGTTCCAGCATCCACGACGCCCGCATCCCCTGGCCGGCTGCTGCCTCCCCCGTGCTGACCAGCCACAAGTTGCACCGCGCGGTCTCCGACGACGTCTCAGAGAGCCTCGAGAGCATCGCGGTGACGGTGGAACGGTCGCGGTATGCGCGGGAGGCCGTCGAGGTCAGCGATCTGCCGGAACAGGTACGCACCATGCGAAGCCAGCTGGACACCCAGCTCTCCGGCGACGCCTTCGTCGCCCGCTTCCTGCCGTCCTCGCTGCTCCCCCGCCGCTTCCGCGTGTAGCTGGGCTCGGCGCACGAATCTCCGGGGCCAGGCAGGGCAAAGGGCACTATTCCCTCAACGCACGGAAACTGCGCACGTTGGTGGAAGCCGACGACGTGGTGGCCGACCACGCCCCCGGGAAGGATGCCGCCGACGCCATGAGCCCCGAGAACCCTTGTATAAGGTGGAGAGATCCCACCGACGCCTGCCGGAAGGATCCACCTTGTCCATCGAAGCGATGAGCTCGGCCCACAGCGCCGAAGTCGAGTCGGTCCTGGAAGAGCTGCAGACCGACGCGGAGAAGGGCCTCGAATCCGACGAGGCGCAACGGCGGCTCGATGAGGTGGGTCCCAACCGGCTTCCGGAACCCCCCAAGCCCAACGTGGTGATCCGGTTCCTGAAGCACTTCAACAACTTCCTGATCTACGTGCTGCTCGTGGCGTCGGTGATCACCGCGCTGACGGGACACTGGGTGGACAGCATCGTGATCTTCGCCGTCGCCGTGATCAACGCGACCATCGGCTTCGTGCAGGAGGGTCGCGCCGACGCAGCCCTGGAGGGTCTGCGCGACATGCTCTCCCCCGAAGCCACGATCCGACGCGACGGCAAGTGGGCCGATGTGGATGCCGACGACATCGTCCCCGGCGACGTGGTCCGGCTGCGGGCCGGGGACCGGGTGCCGGCCGACGTGCGCCTCCTGTCGGCCAGTGAGTTGCGGGTGGAGGAGTCGACCCTGACCGGCGAGTCGGAACCCACGCAGAAGTCCACGGATCCGGTGGACGAGGACGCCGGCGTCGGGGACCGCTCGTCGATGGCCTTTTCCGGTTCCACCATCTCGGCAGGATCCGCCACCGCCGTGGTGACCGCCACAGCCACCGACACCGAGATCGGCCGGATCAGCGACATGCTGGCCGACGTCGAGAGTGTCGCCACCCCCCTGACCCGCAGCATGGACCGGTTCGGCAAGGTGCTCACCCTGGTCATCGCCATCGCCGCGGTGGCGCTGTTCCTGTTCGGCTGGCTGGTCCACAACACCGGCTGGGAGGAAATGTTCCAGGCGTCCATCGCGTTCGCGGTCTCCGCGGTGCCCGAGGGTCTTCCCGCCATCATGACCATCACCCTGGCCCGCGGGGTCAGGATCATGGCCAAGCGTAACGCCATCACCCGCAAGCTCAACTCCATCGAGACGCTCGGCTCCGTCAGCGTCATCTGCAGCGACAAGACCGGCACCCTCACCGCCAACGAGATGACTGCCCGCGCCATCGTCACCGACGAGCACCGCTACGGGGTGGAAGGCCACGGCTACGACCCCGAGGGCCACATCACCGTCGACGAGGAGCCGATCGACGCGAGGGAGCACGACGACCTCTGGCAGCTGGCGGAGGTGATGTCGGTGGCCAACGACACCAACCTCAAGAAGGACGACGACGACCAGTGGGCCATCACCGGGGAACCGACGGAAGGCGCGCTGATCACGCTCGGCCGCAAGGCGGGCCTCGACGTCGGCGACTACGAACGGCTCGACGAGATCCCCTTCAACTCCGACGCCAAGTACATGGCGGTCCTCGCCAAGGACGCCGACGGGGACAAGCGCGTCATGATCAAGGGCGCCCCCGACCGCCTGGTGGAGCTGTGTGACGACGTTGACTTCGACCGCTGGAAGGAAGTGGTCAGGGAACTGAGCGCCGAGGGCCTGCGCGTGCTCGCCGCCGCCGTGCGGGACACCGACGACGACGAACTGGGCGACGATCCGGGCAGCGGCTTCCGCTGGCTCGGCGTCGTCGGCATCGCCGACCCGCCCCGCCCCGAAGCCATCGAGGCCATCGAGCTGTGCCGCGACGCCGGCATCAGCGTCAAGATGATCACCGGCGACCACATCGGCACCGCCGAGGCCATCGGACGCGAGCTGGGGCTGGACGACGAGATCCGCTCCATCACCGGCTCCGAACTCGAGGAGATCTCCGACGAGGACCTCCGGGAGGTGGCCGTCACCCACAACGTGTTCGCGCGAACCAGCCCGGAGCACAAGCTCCGCCTGGTCAAGGCCTTGCAGGCCAGCGGAGAGGTGGTGGCCATGACCGGCGACGGCGTCAACGACGCCCCCGCCCTGCGGCGGGCCGACGTCGGTGTCGCCATGGGCATCAAGGGCACCGAGGTCACCAAGGAGGCGGCCGACGTGGTGCTCGCCGACGACAACTTCTACTCCATCGAACGTGCGGTGGAGGAGGGGCGCACCATCTACGACAACCTGCGCAAGTCGATCCTGTTCATGCTGCCCACCAACGGCGGTGAGGCGCTGGTGATCATCGCGGCGGTGGTGGCCGGGTTGACCCTGCCGCTCAGCCCGCTTCAGATCCTGTGGGTCAACATGGTGGTGGCGGTGAGCCTGGCGTTCGCCCTGGCCTACGAACCCGGCGAGCCGGGACTGATGAAACGTCCACCCCGGGATCCGGATGCCTCCATGCTGAACCGGCAGTTCCTGTGGCGGGTGGTGTTCGTCTCCGTGCTGTTGGGAGGCGCGACGCTGGCGGTGTTCCTGTGGTTCTACGAGGGCGGCGAATCACTGGCGCTGGCCCGGACCATGACGGTCAACGTGCTGGTCCTGGGCCAGGTGTTCTACCTGTTCAACGTCCGTGTCCTGAGCGGCACCTCGCTGGACCCGCGCACGCTGTTCGAGAACCGGGTGGCCTGGGTCTGCATCGCCATCTGCCTGACCCTGCAGGCGATATTCGTCTACGCACCGTTCATGAACTCCCTGTTCGGTTCCACCCCGCTGGGCTGGGAGCACTGGGCGATCAGCGTCGCCGCCGGCGTCGGCATCCTGCTGCTGGTGGAGCTGGAGAAGTTCGTGATCCGGCGCATCAAGGCCTGACCCATGGTCCTGGTGGGAACCATCGCGCTGGGCCTGTTGGCTCTGTCCCTGATGGGGGCGCTGGTGCCGCAACTGGGAAACTCTGCAGGTGGAGGTGGCCGAGGTCATGGAACCGTGACGCGGGCCCCGTTGGGGCGACGTAACACCTAGAATGGTTCATCTACGCACCACCCGAGTCTTTTACTGGCGCACTTGTGCACCTACAATTGGCACACCGCAGGATGCAGGAGGTTGAAATGGCTCTGTCAGAGCAAGAACGCAAGTTGCTGGAGCAGCTGGAAGCGTCGCTCATGGCTGACGACCCCAAGTTCGCAGAGACGCTTCGGGGAGACAGTCACTTCCGCGTCCATCGTCGACGCGCCACCCTTGCCGGCCTCGGGTTCCTGGCCGGCCTCGTCATCCTCGTTGCCGGCATGCAGGTTCATCCTGTGGTCAGCATCGTCGGCTTCCTGGCCATGCTGGTGGCCGCCATCATCGGGATCAGTTCCTGGCAGCGCGTCACCAACGAGGGCGCGTCCATGCCACCCAACCCCGACTCGTCCCCCACCGCTGCTGGCCGGGCACCGTCGGGCGACAGCAAGCAAGAATTCATGGACAGGCTCGAGGAGCGCTGGCGGCGACGCCAAGAAGGTGGCGACGCCTAGACGCCCGCAGCGCTCGACACACTGATCTCCCCCGGCCCCAAGGGCCGCGGGAGATTTTTCATGTCGTCGGCCACCGGCTGCTGGAGCGGCTCGGTGGCCGGCGAGCCGGATAGGACGCGTCGCTGGTTCACAGGCGGACGGTCAGCCGGGCCCGCTGGACCGCCTTGGGCCCGAACCGCAGCACCGCCTTGTCCACCGCCTCCTCCGCGTGCTGCCAGCCCCGATCCGGTTCGTCCAGGGTGGGCTGCTGATAGCTCTGGCTGGCCGGCACCAGCTTCTCCATCCGCACCCCCACCCGCCTGATCCGTGCCCGCTGCAGGTGCAGTCCCCGGTACAGCCGCATCGCCTCCGCGTAGATGTCGTTGGTGACGTCCGTGGTGCACCGCAGGGTGCCGCTGCGGGTGATGGTACTGAAGTCGGCGAACCGGACGCTCAGCGTCACCGTGCGTCCCACCATCTTCTGGGCCCGCATCCGTGAGGCGGTGCGTTCAGCCATCCGCAGGATCTCGGTGGCCACCACCTTCTCGTCGTCCACGTCGCGGGGGAACGTCTCCTGCGAGCCGATGCTGTGCTCGGAAGGTTCCCGGGCCAAGACCGAGCGGTCGTCGCGGCCCCACGCCAGGTCGAACAGCAGGTCGCCCTTGTGGGTGCCGAGCGCCCGCTGCAGGGTGTAGCGCGACGTGTTGGCGATGTCGCGCACCGTTGTGAGGCCGATGCGGTGCAGCGCCGCCGCCGTCGACTCCCCCACCCCCCAGATGGCCTCCACCGGGAGCGGGTGCAGGAATGAGATCACCGCCTCGGGCTTCACCTGACGGAGTCCGTCCGGCTTGGCCGCCTGGGAGGCGAGTTTGGCGATGAACTTGCTGGGGCCGATCCCCACCGACGCCGGCACCCCCTGCTCATCCATGATCTGGGCACGCAATCCCTCGCCGACGACGACGGGGTCGCCGCCCAGCCGGCGCAAGGCCGAGGTGATGTCGATGAACGCCTCGTCGATGGAGCCCATCTCCACCTGGTTGGTGAGCGTGTTGAAGATCTCCTCGATGGCCCGGGAGGCCATCGTGTAGCGGTCCATGTCGGGTGGGACGATCTCCACGTGGGGGCACAGGCGACGAGCACGCGTCGACGGAATCCCGGCGGTGATGCCGTAGGAACGGGCCGGGTAGTTGGCCGACAGCACCACTCCCCTGCTGGCGCCCCCCACGTACATGGGCACGGCGCGCAGCTCGGGCCTGGTGACCATCTCCACCGAGGCGTAGAACGCATCCATGTCGACGTGCATGATGACTGCCATTTTTCTCTTACCTCCCTGAACTTCCCGGGCTGGAGTGCCACAACTTGCGGGGGGCCTCGGCGGCGCCGGTGCCCGCGGGTTTGATGTCGGCGTACGGGGACTGTTTGAAGCCGCTGGCGTGCACCAGCACCCGCCGCCTGCCCATGCCGCCGCCCCGGGTGTGGTTCTGCGGATCCGGCGGCGGCTCGTCATCCCCATGTCCCGGCGCCGGGCCGGCCCCGGAGCGTGCTTCGACGAGCTCACCCGTGGCGGGATCGGCACCCGTGGCAGGAACGTTGCGGCGTCCGGGCCGGGTTTCGACGGGGCGCGGGGAATCCTCGATCACCTGCCGGACCAGGGCGATGGCCTCGGCGGGCGCGGCACCGGATTCGAGGCTCTGCTGCCAGAGGCGGTGCATCTGGCCCAGGTCCCAGGCGCCCGTGGCACGCACCGAGATGCCGCGGGGACCGGTGCGGCGCGTGACGCCGCGCACCAACAGCATCCAGCTGTTGAACACCGTGCCGGCATAGGGGCCCTGCGCGTCCTCGAAGAAGGTGGCATCGGCGGGACCGGTGGAGTCGTCCAGCGTGAGGAAGACCACGCGGCGTCCGGAGCGCACCGGCGGGGTCTGGGTGGCTACCTTCACGCCGGCGAGCAGGATCTCGCTGCGGTTGCGTACACCCAGCAGGTTGCGGGAACTGGTGGCCCCCAGCGCCTTCAGGAACGGGATGTAGCGGCCCATGATGTGCTGGCTGGCATCCAGGCCCAGGATCTCCAGTTCCGCCTTGAGCCGCTGGTCGGGATCCATCTCCGGCAGGCCGGTGGGCTTCACGTCACCAGCGTCGGCGTCGTCGAAGTCGAGCGCCCCCTGGACCACCTGGGGCTGCGGGGTGCTGCCCTGCTTCTGGACCCGGGCCAAGGCGCTGGGGTCATCCGGGTCGGCGGGCACGGCCCAGCGGCGGCGGGCACCCACGCGCCGGGCCTCCCGCTGGTCGGCACGGCGGATGCGGTGCAGGTCGGCCAGGGTGAGCAACAGGTCGCGGCGGGTCACCTGCTCCGGTCCCTGCACCGCCGTGTGGCGCCCGATGCCGTAGAGGCTGTCCAACCCACCGGCCAGCACCAGCCGCTCCGCCACGGGGAGGGTGGGCTTGGCGCGTGCCCACAAGTCGCTGAGCGACGCGTACGGCTGGCCGGCGACAATGCGCTCGGCCTCGGACTCCGACATGCCGGCCACGTCCGCCAGGGACAACCGGATGCCCCACCCCTTTACCTGCGGGAGCCCGTCGAGGACGCCGGGCCCCTGATCGGGTCCCAGCTCCACCGTGGCCTGCTCGCCCACGCGTTCGGTCCGGTAGGTGCGTTGGCTGCGGTTCACGTCGAGCCCCAGGATCTCCACCCCCATCCGACGCGCCTCCTCCAGCAGCAGCCGCTTGGGGTACATGCCGGGGTCGTGGGTGAGGATGCCGGCGATGAAGTGGGCCGGGTAGTGCCGCTTCAGCCACGCCGACTGGTAGGTGGGCAGGGCGAACGCTGCCGCGTGCGCCTTGCAGAACCCGAACGAGGCGAAACTGCTCAGGATCTCCCACAGCTCCTCGATGACGTGTTCCTCGAAGCCCTGCGCCAGCGCTCTGGGCCACAGCCATTCCTTCATCTCGGCCTGGCCCTCCACGTCACCCAGCGCGCGACGTGCCTCGTCACCCTGCGCGAGCGTGCAGCCGGTGGCGATGCTGATGAGCTGGATCAGCTGCTCGTGGAAGACCACCACACCCCGGGTCTGCTCCAGCGCGGGCCTGAACCGGGGGTGCAGGTAGCGCGCGGGTTCCCAGCCCTGCCGGGCGGCGAGGAAGGGGGTGATCATGTCGGACTTCACCGGGCCGGGGCGAAACAGGGAGATGTCGATGATGATGTCGGCAAAGTTCTCTGGTCCGAACTTGCCCACCAGTTCCCGCTGCCCCGGTGACTCGATCTGGAAGCACCCCAAGGTGGCGCGGTGGGCGATCATGTCGTAGACACGTTCGTCGTCGAAGGGCGCCAGCGCGTCCAGGTCCGGCTCCGGCCCGGGGGCCTTGGTGCGTTCGATCTCCGCCACTGCGTGGGCCATGGACGACTGCATCCGGATGCCCAGGATGTCCAGCTTCAGCATGCCCAGGTCCTCCACGTCGTCCTTGTCGAACTGGCTCATGGGGAACCCGCCGTGACTGGCCTCCAGCGGGGTGCGCTGGCGCAGCGAGCTGTCGCTCAGGATGACGCCGCACGGGTGCAGCGCCACGTGCCGGGGCAACGCATCCAGGGACTCCACCAGCGTGAACAGGTGGGCCAGGCGGTTCTCCGCCAGTCCGGCGGCCCGCAACTCCGGCAGGTCGCGCATGGCGGCGCGCGCGTCGCGGGCCCGGATGTGGGGAAACGCCTTGGCCATGGCGTCGATCTCCATGGGCGGCAGGCTGAGCGCGGCCCCGACGTCACGCACCGCGTGCCGCACCCGGTAGGTCTCCAGCATGGTCATGCACGAGACCCGGTTGCCGCCGAAGGTGGCCAGGATCTTGTCGTAGATCTCGGTGCGGCGCTCGGACTCCACGTCGATGTCGATGTCCGGCAGCGCCTGCCGCAACGGGGAGAGGAACCGCTCCATGATCAACCCCTGCGCCAGGGGTTCCACCCCGGAGATGCCCAGCAGGTAGTTGACCAGGCTGCCGGCCCCGGAGCCGCGGGCGGCGCAGCGGATGCCCATGTGGCGAATCAGGTCCACCACGTCGGCCACGGTCAGGAAATACGACTCGAAGCCCAGCTTGCCGATGGTGGCGAGTTCGTCGTCGAGGCGCTCACTCACCTGATGGCTGGGTGCGCCGTAGCGTGACGCGATCCCCGCCTCGCAGCGTTGCCGAAGCGTGCCGAGGGCCTGCTGGGGGGTGGTGCCCAGCATCTCGAACTCGGGCAGCCGGATCTCTCCCAAACCGATGTCGCCGACGGGGTCCAGCACGCACTGCTCCGCGATGCCCCGGGTGTGGCCGATGATCACCTGTGGGTCCAGGCCCACCATCCCGGAGGCCTCGGCGATGGCGTGTTCCATCTCCTCGGCGGACTTGAGGTAGCCCTCTGCGTTGCGGCGATCGATGTTGCGCAGGTCAAGGGGCACGCGCCTGCGCGCCGCATCAAGCACGTCGACGGTGGTGGCCTGCTCGCGGCGGGCCATCCGGACCAGGTTGGTGAAACAGGGCCGGATCCGTTGCAGCTCGGCCACCCGCAGCATTCCTGCCGCGTGGTGGGCCGAGGCCATGGCGGTGCCCCCGACGTGCTGGTTGGTGGCGGCGATCACCAGCTGGCGTCCCAGCTCCTGCTGCCAGCGGGCGGCTTCGCGGCACGCGTCGTCCAGGCGGGACTGCAGCAGCAGTGCGCCCACCGTGGAATCCGCTCCCAACGTGACCAGCACGTCGCGGCCGGCGCAGTGGGCCACCAGCATCTCCAGATCCACCACGGGGCGCGAGCGTTCGCCGTGCAGGTGCGCAACCGTGATCAGTTCGCACAGGGTGCCCCACCCGCTGCGGGAGGTGGCGGTCACCACCACCCGTGGCAGGCGTTCGTCGCGCACCTGGCCACCGCGTGCCGCGGTGGGTCGGCGCGGCGCGGTGGGCGGCCCCACCGCCAGGTCCACCCCGACGATGGGCGCCACCCCCGTCCTCAGGCAGGCCTTGGCGAACCGGACGGCGCCGTAGAGGCCGTCACGGTCCGTGAGCGCCAGTGCGGGCATGGACAGTTCGGCGGCCCGCTCCACCAACTGGCTGGGGTGGGAGGCCCCGTACTGGAACGAGTAGCCGGAGGCCACGCGCAGGTGGGGAAACATTTAGTCCACCACCGCCTGCAGCTGCCAGTCGTCCTCCCCGACGGTGCGAGAGACCTGGTAAACGCCCCGGTGCGAACCGTTGCCCGCCTCCAGGCGCCAGGTCTCCTTCTCCACCAGCAGGGGGCTCTGCGGATCCTCGGGCAGCTTGCGCCACCACTGCGCCGAGCGGGTCCACCTGGCCTGCACCTGCTTGACCAGCAGCAGCCGGCCCCGCCAGATGAACTGGCGTGGCTGGTGATCGAACAGCACCGCAATGGGTTCGTCATAGATACGCATGGCAACCTCCCGGGAAAATCAGTGAACCTGCTGGGAACTCGACCCGGGAACTTCGGGCCCCACGCGGGGGTCGAGACCGCGTGGGGCCCGAAGCGGCCCTCACGTATCGCGGTGTTCTTCACGGCCCTTCCCCAAGATCCGCTCGAACACTCGTTCGATACAAGACCTACTATACGTCGCCCCACTGACGAAACGTCAAGTGCCTGGAAGTTGGTCACTTCCCGACCCCCTCTACCGCAACCCGGCGCCGACGCCAGCCGACCAACGCCACCCACCACCACGCAACGCCACCCAAATTCTGCGACGCCACCCACGTCTCGTCACCCCCGGTCAACGCCACCCACGTCCCTCGACGCCA